>CAXABH010000334.1:0-2837 GCA_963966925.1 uncultured Rhodobacterales bacterium | reverse complement strand
TCACCTGCGCGTTCCACACGATAAAGCTCGCCTGGCTCTAACACGCTGGCGGCATAATCGCCAAGGGTTGCAAACCCCTCCATCGTTGGGTCCTGCTCCATATACCCAACACCACTGCCGGGGGGAATAACACGTAAACCTTGATCCGGCTCAACCAATCCCGCCATCACCTTTAACAGTGTGGATTTCCCCGATCCATTGCGCCCAACCAGAGCCACGCGATCCCCAGAATGCACAACCAGATCCAGATCGTGAAATACGGGGTCACCACCAAAGGTCAGTGAAATTTGATTCAATTGAAGTAAAGGAGTACGTGCCATACAGACGGGCTATGCCGCCCTGCGCAAAAGGTCAAGTCAATGCACGCAAAAGCCGTTTGCGTGCAGGTGGAATTGACCCTATTTCAACACCTGTAAACACATGCAACGTGTTCATTTGTGAATCGACCACTGCATGATCACTGACCCATCCCCCCATCATCAGATACGTCTTTAACAACGGGGGCATACGCCGCATCGCCTGTTTCATATCGGGTGCCCCTGTCAGACGTTGGGCAAATCGAAACACATTCGGCGCTTTCACTCTTGGCAACCACCGCTTCGGGGCCAAATGTTTATCCCGCAATACGGCAAAACTGTCGCTATAGACATCTTGATCAATACCATGGAACGACGCACAGCCAAATAACAGCGACACATCATTATCATCCACATATTGGGTCATAGCCCCCCACGCGATGCGCAGAACGTCTGGATCGTGACACGTGGGATCAATACAAAACCGGCCCATTTCAACCAATTTTCCCTGATAAGATTGCAGGGCCGTTAAATTATAATATTGGGCAGAATAAGACCGCGTGATTTCATCACCATTGTTTAGATGCATAATGCGGTAACAACACAGCAATGCAGAGGTTTCCAAATCCTCAATCAGCATGTGTTCGCACAGATCGTCAAAGGGATCTTGATCCAATCCATCCGAACGGTTCAATCCAAAACAATCATGGCGCAGTGTTTGGGCCGCGGCAATATCATCTGATGTCTGCGCGATGCGCGCGCGAAACCGTCCCTTTTCTAACAAACGCATTCTGCTTCCAACTCACATAGTCGCCCATTTATACCCATGCCCATTCGCCCCATGCAACAGGGCTGCGACACTAGCGGATCAATTGGCCAGCTGTTGGGCGCCCAATGGATGCAACGATGCGTCTAAAGACACCCAGGCTTTCGATGCCGTTTTCCGTGACATCTGTATTAAGCACGACAACTTGCCCATCCGTCAAAGAATACTGTCCTAAAGCTGTCAAAACACCATCCTGATCAAAACCAAGGGCCAGAACCTGACGCGCAACCTCTTTGGGTGCGCGCAACCCCACACGTTCAAATCTAGAACGCACATAATAGGCCTGCTGGTCTTGCAAAACGCCGTAGGTCGACGGGGTGCCCAATGCTTCAAAAACGCTATCACGTGTATCAACACCCACGACCAATGCGCCGATCTCTTCTTCGTTTGGAATATACCCTTGGTTCCGAAACTGCGTGGTGCATCCAGCAATGATCAAAATCAAAACGCCGATGATACTGTGGCGAAATGGTTTCATGTGGTTTGCCCCTTTTGTTTCATCTCCCGCTCCCTTATATCCACCTATAGAAAGCGCAGCGCGCATGCAAGAAAGGATCGCTTGTCCGATGGCCCGTTCAGATACATCCACGCCTGTTTTGCGTATCGCCGATTTAAACGAACGTCGACCCACAAGGTTCGAATTAGAGTTTGATACGGCACAAATTCGCCAATTCGTCGAAGAATTAGACTTGGTTTCGCTGAAAAAGATCCGGTTTAAGGGCGAACTTACGGCAAAGGGGCGCGATCAGTGGGAATTAACCGCCGATTTGGGCGCAACAGTTCAACAGGCCTGTGTCATCAGTTTTGTCCCCGTCACAACACGCATTGATGACAAGATTACCCGTCGCTATGTCCCCGAAGCCCTGTTTGAGCAAGTCGCAGAGGACGAAGAGATTGCGGAATCCAGTGGGGATGATGCGATGGACATCTTGCCTGCGGAAATTGACCTGCTTGGCGTGTTTCGTGAAACGCTGCTTCTGGCATTGCCCGATTACCCACGCGCAGATGGTGTCGAGTTGGGCGAACGCGTTTTTACCGAAGACGGCGTAAAACCAATGCGCGACGCAGATGCAAAACCTTTTGCGGGGCTTGCTGCGCTGAAAGAAAAGCTGGAAAAAGGCGAATAATTTCGCCCCACCCCCTTGCGCATTTAAAAAAGAACGATATTTTCGCGCACTCTTGCGAATTTAGGTTGTATTTGTAGGTGGAATAGATGTATCGCCACGAATACATGAATGGAACGAAACGTCGGGGACATTGATCCTCGTTCAATATTGGGGTTGAGACATGGCTGTCCAACAGAACAAAGTATCACGCTCACGCCGCAACAACCGTCGTGCACACGACTCATTAGTTGCAGGTAATCCAAACGAATGTTCAAACTGCGGCGAACTAAAGCGCCCGCACCACGTTTGTGCATCATGCGGACATTACGCAGATCGCGAAGTTGTCGCGCTGACTGAAGAAATCGATTTGGACGACGACGCGGCATAAGCTGCGCGTGTTCAACTGTGACCCAATTGCAAACAATGTCCTTGGAACGTTCAGAAAAGAGAACCGTACTAAGCATTGACGCAATGGGTGGCGATTTGGGACCGGCGGCTGTTGTCGCCGGTATTTCACATTCTGCCAAAATAAATCCTGACCTACATTTCATCTTGCATGGACCCGAGGCAGAACTGCAGCGTTTGGTGAACCGTCGGCGTGCCTTTGCT
>CAXABH010000333.1:0-2844 GCA_963966925.1 uncultured Rhodobacterales bacterium | reverse complement strand
TCGAACATCTGTCTATGGATGCACGTGTGTACGGCGTAATTGCCCTACTGGTTGTGTTTGGAAGTTCACTACTGTTATCAGCGGGCTAATACCCCTTACACACGTACAAAATGCAGCACACGATTGGGAATGCCTTTTCAATCTCTGCTTCGTATGCGCTGCACCAAGGACGTGAACAAACTTTTCTGCATCAACAAACAATGTTGGATTGTCGGTGATCTCATAATGTTTGCGCACTGCTCTGTACAAGTTGAAAGATTTCCGTTAGGTGGCCCATGAGATTGCCGCGTTATAGTAATGCCGCGCTCCAAAGGGAAAAGTTCCATGGGGGAACGAACTCCCCGGAACAAAAATTGAGATAAGATTGAAAACCTCCCTAAAGATTGCGCTGGACAAGCGCGGATACGAGGTTTTGACACCCGTACAACAAGAAGTGTCAAAACCAGAACTTGATAACTCTGACCTATTGGTCTCTGCTCAAACTGGATCTGGAAAAACCGTTGGATTTGGCATCGCCATCGCACCCAACCTATTGCCAGATGATGCAGGTTTTGCGCGCCCAGATGCACCGCTGGGTTTGGTGATTGCACCGACACGTGAATTAGCCATGCAGGTCAAACGCGAACTGCAGTGGCTTTATGCAGAAGCAGGGGTTGTTATGGCCTCTTGTGTTGGGGGCATGGACATGCGGGATGAACGTCGCGCCCTAGAACGCGGGGCGCATATCGTTGTGGCCACACCTGGGCGATTGCGCGATCACATCATGCGTAAAACGATTGATTTGTCCCAAGTCCGCGCTGTGGTTTTGGATGAGGCTGATGAAATGCTGGACCTGGGCTTTGCCGAGGATCTTGAACTTATTTTGGAAGAAACGCCTGAAACACGACGGACACTACTCTTTTCTGCCACTGTTCCAAAGGGTATCGCAAATCTGGCCAAAAAATATCAGCGTGATGCCATCCGTATCACCACATTGGCAGAAAAATCCCAGCACAGCGATATCGAATACCAGGCGATTAAGGTGGGCAAACATGATGGTGAAAACGCAATCATCAATGTTTTACGCTATCACGAAGCCCCAAGCGCGATTGTTTTTGCAAACACTCGTGCCACTGTTGGTCGTTTAACCACGCGTCTGTCAAACCGTGGATTTTCCGTTGTATGTTTGTCAGGCGAACTTTCGCAATCAGAACGTTCACATGCGCTGCAGGCGATGCGGGATGGACGTGCGCGCATTTGTGTGGCCACAGATGTTGCCGCCCGTGGCATCGATCTACCAAAGTTGGATTTGGTGATCCACGCCGAATTGCCCTCAAACCACGAAACTCTTTTGCACCGCTCCGGTCGGACTGGCCGTGCAGGACGAAAAGGAACATCTGTGTTGATCGTTCCGCCCAACAATTTACGCAAAGCAGAGCGTATTTTAAAATCAGCAAAACTGAATGCAGAATGGGGATCAGCACCCACAGCAGATGAAGTTTTAGCAAAAGATCATGAACGCATCCTTGAAAATGACGTTTGGACACATGAGGCAAATCCTGCACATGAACATATGGTTGCAAAACTGCTTGAACTTTATGGGCCCGAACGGATCGCATCGGCATTTTTGGAAATCTACACCCAAAAAATGTCCGCACCAGAAGATATCTCGGAAGTGTATGAGGCCCCTACCCGCCAGCCCAAGAAATCATACGACGATTTTGGCGACAGCATTTGGGTGCGCATGGAACAGGGTCGCGATGATGGCCTGTCACCTGGTCAGGTTGTCCCGATGTTGTGCAAAGCGGGCGACATCACTAAAACCGACATTGGTGCAATCCGCATCCAAGGCAATCACAGTTTCATTGAATTGCGCGCACCAAGCGTGGATGGTTTTTTCAAATCGGTCGGACCAGATGCCCGTGTCGAAGGCAAGTTGGTTCAAAAACTGAGCGAAGCACCAAATATTCCACCCGCTGATCGCAATCGCAAACCCGATCGTCCACGCCCGCGTTCAAATGGGGACGCACCCAAACGTAAATCCAATTTCCACCCCTTAGGCGATACCCCAAAAGATCACCGTGCAGATCGTCGGAAATCCGATGATCGTCCCAAGCATTCGGAAAAACGGGATTTTAAGGCAAAGCCAAAACGCGCCAAGGATTTACCAGAAGGCGTCGTTGCGCCATTTAAGAAAAAAGATGCAAAACCTGCACCAAACACTAACGCAACACCCCCAGCGGAAAAGCCCAAATCAAAACTACGCAAAGGCGCAAGCGATCCCAGCAAGCCAATGCGCGCACCCAAAGTGGGCAAATTTAATAGCAAGAAAAACAAAGCACGCCGTGATGCGTCTTCTTTGGCGGGACGCGGTGCTGACAGCAAGCCGACGCGCAAACGACCATAATTGCGTTCTTGGCATAAATCTATTTTGTGCGACGGTGTTTTCACCGTCGCATTTTTTGTTTCATGCCCAGATTATATTGACGCCGCGCACTTCCAACCTAGCTAGTTCGACAGGTAACGGAGAGAATGATGAGCGACGCAACTTATACAAATACCCTAGGCAAATGGGATGTTCGAATTCGCAAATTTCTAATTGCATTTGCGCTGATAACACCGAATTACTTATTCATGCGCGTTGTATTGGATTGGTTTTAAACTTGGATACCCCACTGTGCAAATGCCCGAGACATTAGCAGAACATGTCGGCGAAAGAATGGTGATCACCTGTGCCAAATGTAGCCACGAATTTTCCCATGATGTGGCTAATTTGATCCTAATCACAGATGAAAACACAACCCTTCATTCGGTCAGAACACGTGCTGTTTGTCGCAAATGCCATTCTCGTGGTGATAATACGTA
>CAXABH010000332.1:0-2867 GCA_963966925.1 uncultured Rhodobacterales bacterium | reverse complement strand
AACTGGTGCCTTCATATTCATCCGAAACCCGTCCACCCGCGCGCGTCGCAAGCCCCGCAACAATGTGGGACAATCGGTGCCCAGCGCCCAGTGTCATGAATGTCTGTCCACCCAATTCCTCTAATCGGACAGTTGTGCCCAAATTAACCAACGGATGATCCAACGCCATTGCCACCCACAGCCGTTCTTTCACAATGTCATGTGATGTTGCAGCGGGGTGATCCTCGGGTGTGGAAATGATCATATCCAATCGACCGCTGCGCAAACCTGCATCCAAGTCCTGCGTGTTTTCTTCCCGAATGATAATGCGAAGGCTTGGATGTTCGCAGTGCAATTTCTGAATAACACTGGGCAATAGGTATGGACCGATCGAGGGAAGAACCCCCAAGCGCAATCGCCCCTGAAACAATCCACCGCCTTGGACAACTGCGCGTAGATCATGGATATCATGGACAATTTGACGGGCGCGGCGCAGGATTTCTTCGCCCACGGGCGTGATACGCACACCACTGCGGGAACGATGAAACAGGCCCACGCCCAAATCCGCCTCAACCTCGGCAAGTTGCGCCGACAGGCTTGGCTGACTTACATTCAACTTGGCCGCGGCCAAACTGATCTGACCCGTTTCGGCGATGGCAATGATGTATTCCAATTGGCGCAGTGTCGGACGCATTATAGTATAATCCTATATTTCATACAGCTATCATATATTTGAATTTATGTTTCGCGCAATAGATATGCAGCAAAGACTACGAAAATCGGGGTATGATTATGGACAAAGCATTTGGGCGCATTCAGGACTTCATGCGACTAGAAACAAGTGGCGGGATCATTTTGATGATCGCGGCCGTATTCGCAATGATCATCGCGAACACACCACTTGCAACCGCATATGACGCCATTTTGGGCACCTATATCAAAGTGGGCATTGGCAGTTTTGAAATCGCCAAACCCGCCATTTTATGGATCAACGATGGGTTGATGGCGATCTTCTTTTTCCTTGTTGGTTTGGAAATCAAACGCGAGGTTTTGGTTGGCGAACTCTCAAGCTTTGATAAGGCGATTTTGCCAATCATGGCGGCGATTGGGGGCATGGCAGTCCCTGGATTGATCTTTGCGATTATAAACTGGGGAACGCCTGAAAATCTGAATGGATGGGCCATTCCAACGGCGACTGACATCGCCTTTGCCCTTGGGATATTGGCACTGATCGGATCACGCGCACCAGTTGCACTGAAAATCTTTTTGTTGGCCATCGCAATCATCGATGATCTGGGCGCGATTGTGATTATCGCGGTGTTCTATACCTCGGAACTCTCAACAAATGCGCTGACGATTTCGATGCTGGGGTTTGCGGCCGCGGTTGCCCTGAACCGCATGGGAGTTCAACGCACCGCGCCCTATTTATTGGTTGGCATCGTAATGTGGGTGTTCGTGCTGAAATCAGGGGTCCATGCGACCTTGGCCGGCGTTCTGATCGCATTGACCATTCCGTTAAAGCCGAAGGATGGGGATGACGCGCTTCTTTACAAAATGGAACATGGGCTTCACCCTTGGGTCGCCTTCCTGATTTTGCCGGTTTTTGCATTTGCAAACGCAGGTGTGAATTTCACGGGCATCGGTATTGATGATCTGCTTCAGCCACTGACATTGGGCATTGCGGTCGGCCTCTTCCTTGGAAAACAAATCGGGGTCTTTTTGGCGACATGGATCGGCGTCAAAAGTGGGATTGCGCGGCTGCCTGAAAACGTCACATGGCGACATATTTATGGTGTGGCCTGCCTAACAGGTGTTGGTTTCACCATGAGTTTGTTCATCGGATCGCTGGCCTTTGGGGCCGCTGATGAAATGAACGCGGTGCGTTTGGGCGTGGTTCTTGGGTCGGTTTTATCAGGGCTGTTTGGCTATGTGCTGCTGAAATCAGCAGCCCCAAAACCCGCCTGAACAGACAGTTAGGAAACAGTGATGGAACTTTCATTCGCCGCCTTGGCGGGTAATCTTCTTGCGCCGACAATCTTGTTTTTCGTTCTTGGATTGATCGCGGCCTTCGCCAAAAGCGATCTGTCCATTCCCGAAGGCGCGGCCAAGGTTATGTCAATCTATTTGCTATTGGCCATCGGGTTCAAAGGCGGTGCTGCCGTTGGCGAAAGCGGGATTGATTCCACCCTTCTTGCGTCCCTTGGGGCGGGAATTGTGTTGTCGTTCATTCTGCCATTCATTGCCTACGCCCTGATCCGCGCGATGACGCGCTTGAACACCCTGAATGCATCGGCTGTCGCAGGGCATTATGGATCGATTTCAATCGTGACCTTCGTCACGGCGGTCAGCCTTATTGAAGCACGCGGCATTGCCTCAGAGGGGTATTTGGTTGCCGTCGCCGCGGTGATGGAGGTGCCCGCCATCATGTCCGCGCTATGGATGGTTGCGCGCACACGCAATGCCCCCGTTTTTGATGCAAAAATGCTGCATCACATTTTGGGAAATGGGTCTATTGTTTTGCTGGTTGGAGCCTTTGTCATAGGCATGATCACAGGTGAGGACGGCATGCAGGAATTGCACCCATTTATCGTTGTCCCCTTCACAGGTGTTTTGGCGGTGTTCCTATTGGACATGGGATTGTCGGCGGGCAAAAGCCTGTTGGTGAACAGGCACGAATTGTCATGGGGTTTGTTTGGATTTGGCTGTTTGATGCCAATCGTTGGATCACTGGCGGGATATGTCATGGCCCTGCTGGTGGGATTATCAACGGGGGGTACG
Source organism: uncultured Rhodobacterales bacterium (assembly GCA_963966925.1). Lineage (GTDB taxonomy): Bacteria > Pseudomonadota > Alphaproteobacteria > Rhodobacterales > Rhodobacteraceae > HIMB11. The sequence continues at coordinate 110 of CAXABH010000332.1, read as the reverse complement.
TTCCTGTTGATGGTGCTTAGCGCATCCGCATCCTATATCGCGGTGCCTGCCGCAATGCGGTTGGCTCTGCCCGAGGCGAAATCAGGAATATACCTCTCCCTTTCGCTGGG
>CAXABH010000331.1:0-2869 GCA_963966925.1 uncultured Rhodobacterales bacterium | reverse complement strand
AAAAGCCCGCATTCCAAGTGTGGTGTTGAAACATGACCGATTATGTTGAAAAACTGGATTTCGTGACGGATCGGGGTTTTGGCGCGCGGGCGCGTCTGGGCCTGATTGTCTTGCAGACTGATCAGACAATCGAACACGAATTTGCAGGTATTATTGGCCCCCAAGACGACGTTGCCCTTTACACAGCGCGTATTCCAAATGCTATGGAAGTATCACCCGATACGCTTCGCCAGATGGCAATTGATCTGCCCCATACGGCGGGGTTGTTACCAGAAAAATTTGGGTTTGATGTTGTCGGTTATGCCTGCACTTCCGGTGCGACTATGATTGGCGAAGAACAAGTCAGCACTCTCATTCGTGACGTGCACCCAAATGTTAAAACCACCAATCCAATCAGCGCCTGCAAAGCGGCGCTAACAGCGCTTGAGATTAAACAGATTGCATTGCTTACGCCATACCCCGTTGATGTCACGTTGGAAATGCAGGCCAACTTACAAGATGCTGGGTTTGAAACAACTGCTGTTGCAACCTTTGACCAGTCGGATGATTTCACCGTGGCTCGGATCAGCGCTGAGAGCATTTTGCAAGCCATCACTCAGATCGGAACACGGAGTGATTGTGATGGCGTTTTTGTTTCTTGCACCAGCCTGCGCGCCTTGCAGGTCATACCCAAAGCTGAAGCCGCGATTGGCAAACCCGTCATCGCCAGCAATCAAGCGTTGGCCTGGCATATGATGCGTCTTGCAGGACTTGAAGAGGATGTTCGCCAGGCTGGGCAGCTTTTTTCCAAACCTCTCATTTAGGACGAAGTTTCTATGTCGCCCCCTCTTCCAAGCAACGATTGAACCAGACCGGGTAGAGGCGGTCGCGGGAATTCGGACCAGTTGCTAAGCTCTGGCAACTGAGAAAGGACGAACACTTAAGATGTCGAAACAGAAGCGTTACACGGCTGAATTCAAGGCCAAGGTTGCCTTGGATGCGATACGAGAAGAATTGACGACGGCAGGGCTGTCGAAGAAGTATGAAGAGCATCCGACGATGATCAACGCTTGGAAACGGACGGCGATTGCCCACATGGCGCAGTCGTTTGACGCCAAGCCGGTCGCTGAACCATCGATTTCCGGAAAGGACGTAGAAAAGCTGCACGCCACGATTGGCCAGCTGGTGGTGGAACGAGATTTTTTGGCCGATGCCTCCAGGATCATCCTCGGGACTGGATGCAACAAGCGGTAAAGCAAGATCATCTCGAACTGAGTGTTCGGCGGCAGGCTGGACTTGTGGCGGTTTAGTTCCGGTCTCTTTCGAGCAATGTTTGCTATTAAGGAGATATGGAATGGCAAAGAGATACACAGACGAGTTTCGGCGTGATGCGGTGCGCATGGCGCTGACCAGTGGCCTAACGCGGCCTCAACTTTCATCGGATTTGGGGGTTGGGCTTTCGACGCTTAACAAATGGTTTCAGCATCACCAGCACGATGATCTGATGTCGGGACCGCATGAAGACGTTGAAAAGGAAAACAGCCGCCTTCGAAAAGAAGTGCGTCTGCTTCGTGAGGAGAGGGAAGTGCTAAAAAAGGCGGCAATCTTCTTTGCAGGTCAAAGCCGGTGAGGTTTGCCTTCATTGACACCTGGAAAGAAGTTTGGTCAGTCGAGTTTCTTTGTCGTATCATGCAGGTCACATCACGCGGTTTCCGCGCATGGCGGGTGCGCCCGATGAGCCAACGTCAGCGGGACAATATGGTGATTTTAGCCCATATTCGTGAACAGCACCGCCTCAGCCTGGAAAGCTATGGGCGGCCGCGTATGACCGAAGAGTTACAAGAATTGAACTTGAATGTCGGCCACCGACGCGTGGGGCGTTTGATGCATGAGAATGGTATCAAGATCGTCAGGACCCAGAAATACAAGGCGACGACGGACAGCAATCACACGTTCAACATTGCGCCTAACTTGCTGGATCAAGATTTCTCTGCCGACGGCCCCAATCAAAAATGGGCTGGTGACATCAGCTACATCTGGACCAGCGAAGGTTGGCTGTATTTAGCCGTTATCCTTGATTTGTATTCTCGTCGCGTCATCGGTTGGGCCGTTAGTAACCGCATGAAGCGGCATCTGGCGATCCGGGCGTTGGACATGGCGGTGGCCCTGCGACAGCCGCCAAAGGACTGCATCCATCATACGGATCGCGGGTCGCAATATTGTTCCAACGCGTATCAAAAGCGCCTGAAGAAGCACGGCTTCAAGGTCTCGATGAGCGGCAAAGGTAATTGTTACGACAATTCCATGGTTGAAACGTTCTTCAAATCTATCAAGGCGGAGCTGATCTGCCGCAACCGCTGGGACACACGCCGACAGGCAAAGGCGCGATATTCCAGTATATCAACCGCTTCTACAATCCACGCCGCCGCCACTCGTCCCTAGGCGGCAAAAGCCCCTTGGCATTTGAACGAAAGGCTGCATAAATGAGTTCAGAGACCGGAACGTTAGCGGGACAAGACCAATTAAAAATTGACTTGATCACCACCTTTGAGTTGCAACATTTCACGTGCCTCATCCGGAGTTGCGACATCTAATCCAAGATTTTCAATGATGCTTTTGACCTTACGAACCTGAACGGCGTTCGAGGTCGCCAGTTCACCTTTCCCAGCCCAAAGACTATCCTCAAGGCCTACGCGGACATTGCCTCCCAAAGTGGCGGCTTGTGTTGCAACTCGGAACTGATTTGCGCCAGCGCCTAAAACAGACCAGCGAAAATCACTTCCGAATAATCGGTCTGCTGTCCTCTTCATATGCATGACGTCTTCTGGGTGCGCACCAATGCCGCCAAGCAGCCCAAAGACAGATTGTACAAAGAAGGGGGCTTTGACCA
>CAXABH010000330.1:0-2871 GCA_963966925.1 uncultured Rhodobacterales bacterium | reverse complement strand
TTACAACATTACCGCACCCAGCAGGTCTTGCTCCATTCTTTAGTGGACAATGGGCAGTTTTGCGTGCAGGTATGAACCGAATATGTAAATACAATAAACACACGTGACACGCGACATAACTGACCGCCGCGATGCTAACGATGAAAACAACCCTGATAAATCCCCCCCAAGAGGCCAAATTTAGGGGGTTCATAAATGCATGAATTAAAACAACCGCGCTCAAAAACATCCAAAACGCAGGATTTTTAAGTATATCTATAGCGCGCTGCATATTGGTGTAATGCGTCGGGCACCAAGGGAGGCGAATTTGTATTTCACGGGCGTTGTAAATCACAATGTTCGGCTAATCTAAGAATAACTTTATATCCTTTTGGGTCACAGATATCAGACATAAGGTCAACCCAAAAATTGATCGAAAATCAGTGCTGCGGTTGAATTGACGCAGACTGGTGCATCGACTTGCCCAATTATGTAATCAGAGGTAAACGATGCCAACTCCCAAGTTACGAAAGGTAATCTAATGATCCCCCGTTATTCGCGTCCCGACATGGTAAAAATCTGGTCACCCGAAACAAAATTTCGCATTTGGTACGAGATTGAAGCACATGCTTGTGATGCGATGGCTGACCTTGGCGTGATTCCACGCGAAAATGCAGACGCTGTGTGGAAAGCAAAAGATGTCGAATTCGATGTCGCACGCATTGATGAAATTGAAGCCGTCACAAAACACGACGTAATCGCCTTTTTGACGCATTTGGCCGAACACGTCGGATCGGACGAAGCCCGTTTTGTTCATCAAGGTATGACAAGCTCGGATGTGCTAGACACGTGTTTCAACATCCAGCTTGTGCGTGCAGCCGACATTCTGTTGGCAGATATGGATCAACTCTTGGCCGCGCTGAAGCGCCGTGCGCTGGAACATAAAATGACCGTACGTATCGGGCGCAGCCACGGAATCCACGCAGAACCCACAACAATGGGGCTAACATTTGCACGGTTTTATGCGGAAATGGATCGCAACAAACGCCGTTTGGAAACCGCACGTGCAGAAATCGCAACAGGTGCAATTTCCGGTGCCGTTGGAACATTTGCCAACATTGATCCGCGTGTCGAAGAACACGTCTGCGCGCAATTGGGCCTAGAACCTGAACCCATCAGCACGCAGGTTATCCCGCGTGATCGCCACGCTGCGTTTTTCGCAGCCCTGGGCGTTGTGGCAAGTTCCATTGAAAACATCGCAACCGAAGTACGCCACATGCAACGTACCGAGGTGTTGGAGGCAGAAGAATTTTTCTCAAAGGGTCAAAAAGGATCCTCTGCCATGCCCCACAAACGCAACCCAGTTTTGACAGAAAACCTAACGGGTTTGGCGCGCCTTGTGCGCATGGCGGTTGTGCCTGCGATGGAAAACGTGGCCCTGTGGCATGAACGTGATATCTCGCACAGTTCAGTGGAACGTAACATCGGCCCAGATACGACTGTAACACTTGACTTTGCCCTATCGCGTCTAACCAGTGTTGTTGATAAATTGGTCATCTATCCGGACAACATGTTGGCAAATATGAATAAATTCCGCGGCCTTGTGATGTCACAGCGTGTTCTATTGGCCCTAACCCAAGCGGGCGTAAGCCGTGAAGACGCCTATCGTTTGGTGCAGCGCAACGCAATGAAAGTTTGGGAAGAAGGCAAAGATTTCAAAACCGAACTCTTAGGCGATGCGGATGTAACAACAGCCCTCTCTGTCGAAGAAATCGAAGAGAAATTTGACCTTGGCTATCACACAAAACACGTTGATACGATTTTCACGCGCGTTTTCGGCGAATAATCCAGTTTAAGAAAGCATTCCTTAACTGCTACGACATAAACCTTGGGGCATAACAATGCCCCGAGGTTCCATGCCCCAAGACATCGACATTCTTGACCCCGTCCCTATCCCACTAACCCAAGACATGCGCGCCCGCACCAAGGCGGCCATCGTTGTGCGTTTTCTTATGCAAGAGGGGGCCGAAATTGATCTTGCCCTGCTGCCAACATCATTGCAGGCGGATTTAACCCGTGAAATTGCCGATCTTCCCCTAATTGATCGTGCCACTTTGGCCGAAGTGGTCGAAGAATTCGCCCATGAATTGGACAGCGTCGGATTAACAGCACAAGGCGGATTGGGGTCTGCGCTGCGGCTGTTGGAGGGAAAGATTACACATGACACAGCACGGCGATTGCGACAGGATGCAGGGGTACGTTTATTTGAAGATCCATGGGGACGCATTAAACAGTTAGACGAACAAGAATTGCTGAAACTGTTAGAAAGCGAAACCAAAGAAATTTCTGCCGTGGTGCTCTCAAAACTAGAAGTGAAAAAGGCCGCTGCAGTATTAGGGGGGATGCCCGGAGACAGAGCGCGCAAAATAAGCTTTGCGATATCACAAACCGCGCGCGTTACCCCAGATGCGGTTGATCGCATTGGTCAAAGCCTGATGGCGCAACTGGACAATAAACCAGAACGCGCCTTTGCAACATTGCCAGAAGATCGCATTGCAGCAATTTTGACAGCTGCATCTGATGACCTTCGTGACGAAGTGATGAATGGCCTGCGTGAAACGGATCCCGAATTGGCCGAACGCGTATTGGCAGGCGTCTTTACCTTTATCGATATACCGACACGGATTGCCATTGCAGATGTGGCCATGGCCGTAAAAACTGTGGCACAAACAGATCTGGTTGTTGCGCTGTGTTATGCAAATAGCAACGGTATGGAAGAGGTAAGCGAATTTATTCTTGAGGGGTTGTCCCGCCGCATGGCTGAAACACTGCGAGAGGAAATAGCAGAACGCGGTGCAGTCAAAACAAAAGATGGTGACGCAGCCATCACAG
>CAXABH010000329.1:0-2887 GCA_963966925.1 uncultured Rhodobacterales bacterium | reverse complement strand
AATCGTCGTCGTTCGTTTTCAAGGACCGCGTTCAAATGGAATGCCAGAATTACATAGCCTGACACCCACATTGGCGGTGTTACAAGATCGCGGCTTAAAGGTTGCGCTTGTAACAGACGGACGCATGTCTGGTGCCTCTGGCAAAGTCCCCGCCGCCATCCATATATCACCCGAGGCTGCATTAGGTGGCGCGATTGCAAAATTGATCGATGGGGATGTGGTGCGTTTGGATGCAACCAATGGCACGATAGAGGTTTTGGCAGATGATTTTGATACCCGCACGGCGGCCACAACCGACCTAAGCCAAAATTCCGCAGGGTTAGGGCGCGAGTTGTTTGATGTGTTCCGCGAAAATGTCGGGCTTGCTACAAATGGCGCATGCGTAGCTGTGCGCTAAAGGAGAAATGATATGACACCAGAAATCGCAAGTTCAAAGGCCGAGGCATTGTGCAATCTTGCCCCCGTTATCCCTGTTTTGGTTTTAGATGATGTCGCAACCGCGCGCCCTCTGGCCGAAGCACTGGTGGCAGGTGGTTTACCTGTATTAGAGGTTACCCTTAGGACACCCGTTGCTCTGGATGTCATTTCAGAAATGGCAAAAGTGACAGGCGGTGTTGTGGGTGCAGGCACCCTTTTGACCCCGCAAGACGTGAAGAATGCAGTTGATGCAGGCGCAACATTTGGCGTGTCCCCAGGGGCGACCAACACATTGCTAGACGCCTGTGAAGAAGCCAATTTACCCCTGTTGCCGGGGGCTGCAACATCAAGCGAGGTGATGCGCTTGTTGGAACTTGGATACCGCGTACAGAAGTTTTTCCCAGCAGAAGCGAATGGGGGCGCCCCAGCATTAAAGGCGATTGGCGCGCCGTTGCCACAAGTTAAATTTTGCCCAACGGGCGGGGTATCACCGACGAACGCATCAACATATTTGGGATTATCAAACACCCTATGTGTTGGCGGAAGTTGGGTTGCACCCAAAAACTTGATCGACGCCAAAGATTGGTCGGCAATTGAGTCATTGGCAGCCGAGGCCGCGGCCCTACCCCGTTAAACCATGATGCACCCGAGTTTGGGAGTAACCAAACATAGGTGCATCACGTGTCGCGATTATATGATCTTTGGAGTTAACACCTACATCATTGCGCGCAAAGTTTAACAAACCGTTAATTCACATCGGTTTGTGGGCGGTTTCGACTACGCCATCCCCCGCGCCGCTTTGGCGCGGAAATGGATGCCAGCCCTTCGGTCAAAACTTCACTCATCGGATGACCATCACCCCCATAACGATCAACCAAAACTTGGATCATCGACCTTTGATCCGCCTCGATTGGAACGCTTAGCGCCCAATCCAGAAAAATCGTCCGGCATTCACTCTTCGTTATCCCATCAATGCGATAGGCTTCGAAAATCAACCCCTTAGGGTCAAATTCATCCCCTTTCATCGACGTCCTCCTGTGGTTCGGGCAACACTGCTTCTATTATTGAACGCGCTGCCGTTTCGCGCAACGTAGTCTGCTTTTGTAGCGTGTCTAGCGTTTCTGACTTGCTAAGGCTTAAAATAAAGTTGTGCCCACCGTCGCCGACAATTTCGGGATCAAATGCGCCCTCGGACAATAACTTCGTACCCAATTGCAGCGTCCAGAATTGTTCATACGCCGCATTCAGTGCATCAGCCTGCGCGCGCTCGATCAGTCTTAAATCAACTAATCCCATAAGCCCGGCCAAAACACTTTGATCTTGTTTGCCTGCAAGCAAACTACCAAGTTGCGACAACAATTCGATATCTTGTAGCCGCCCGGGGCCTATTTTAACATCCCATGCGCTTCGATCAGATTTAACAGAAAAAATACGCTGGCGCATTTTCGACAATGCTGGTGCAACAGTTGCAAAACTGCGAATATCGGACAATGCCACACGAAATCCATCAATGTCGCGGATAAGATCATCAGGCCCAACAATGGCTGCAGCACGTGTCAGGGCCAAGTGTTCCCAAACCCATGCTTCGTTTCGTTGATAGTCCTGGAATGAGGGCCATGATGTGGCCACTGGCCCTTTATTTCCAGAGGGCCGTAATCGCATGTCCATTTCATACAAACGCCCTTCGGACATTGGCGCAGTCATGGCTGTAATCAAGGCCTGTGTCAGACGGGCATAATAAGTACGCGATGGCAATGGGCGACGTCCATCCGAGCCTTCAACATCATCTGCATCATAAATGACAATCACATCCAGATCTGAGTGCGCATGTAGACGCCCCGCCCCAAGCGATCCCATACCAAGTACCACGGCCCCCCGCCCGGGCATGATCCCATGTTTGCGCGCAAATTCGGCACAGACACTGGGCCAAATACCCCCCAATGTTGCGCGTGCTAAATCGGCATATTCCCGCCCGGCTTGTTGGGCATCAATTAGGCCGCGCAGGACGTGAACGCCGATGCGAAAGTGCCACTCTTTGCTCCAACGACGCGAGAGATCAAGTTGACGTTCGTAATCCGTTTCTGCGGCCAGATGATCAATAAGTTGTTTGCGCAACACTGCTTCACCTGGCCAATCATCCCAAAAACTGCCACCGATCACCGCATCCAAAACCTGTACATTCTGGGAGAGGTATTCAGACAAGCTGGGCGCAGTACCAAGGATGTCGATCAGCAGATCAATCATCTGCGGGTTGGCCCGAAATAACGAAAATAACTGAACCCCCGCCGGCAGTTTAGAAAGAAAGCGATCAAACGACATCAACGCCTGATCTGGAAAGGACGCCGCACGCAATCGCGTCATCAATTCAGGGCGTAGTTCTTGGAACAGAGCATAGGCACGTTCGCTGCGTAATGCGGGATAGCTGGGCCAGCTTTGGGTGACTTTTTCCTCGTCCGCTGTTTCATCTGCC
>CAXABH010000328.1:0-2888 GCA_963966925.1 uncultured Rhodobacterales bacterium | reverse complement strand
GCATACTAACTCCCCTTACATTCCCCAATTGGGGGGAACACCTCGCCCTTTTCCCACTAAAATATCCTTTAGGCAATGTCATACTTTGTATTCTTGCACGCGCGGGTCCTTCACCCGTGGGATAGCTTGATTGGGGTGGGAAACTTTGACAATCATTTCGAACCGCAAACCAATAGTGGGTGTGCGTTTTGAGGGTTGAGTTAGCGATTATAACTGGTGTTACATTACTTAGTATGTTTTTCACCCCTTTCAGCTTGAATTTCGGAAACCTTCGCGGCATGACTTGGTTATGGCCAAACTCTATTTTCATTATTCAACCATGAATGCAGGCAAGAGCACGCTGTTGTTACAGGCGTCTCATAATTATGCTGAGCGGGGCATGCAGACATATCTGCTTACCGCAAATTTCGACGATCGCGCTGGAACTGGCCGCATCGGGTCACGTATCGGAATTGGGGCAGACGCGGATACATTTGCAGCATCAACCGATCTATTTTCAAAAATTAAAGACCGCCTAAACGCGGGACCATGTAATTGTGTTTTCATTGATGAGGCACAGTTTTTGACTGCTGATCAAGTATGGCAATTGGCACGTGCTGTGGACGATCTAGGGGTGCCCATTATGTGTTATGGACTGCGCGTTGATTTCCAGGGGAAGCTATTCCCAGGTTCGGCAGCATTGCTGGCCTTGTCCGATGAGATGCGCGAAATTCGCACCATTTGCCATTGCGGGAAAAAGGCAACTATGGTCGTGCGACAGGATGAACATGGCGATGTCCTAAAAGACGGTGCACAGGTTCAGGTCGGCGGGAATGAAACCTATGTATCGCTTTGCCGCGTGCATTGGCGTCAGGCCATGGGCGATTAATGCATCCGCCCGCCGTTGGGTACCAATTTATCGGGTGCGATTAAGACGACCGCGCCTGTGTCATCCATACATCCCAGCACCAGAACCTCAGACATGAACGGCCCAATCTGTCGTGATGGAAAATTGACAACCCCCATAACTTGTTTTCCGACCAATTGTTCGGGCGTATAATGTGCGGTGACCTGCGCAGATGTTTTGCGTTCTCCAATTTCGCCGCCAAAATCGATCCACATTTTTATGGCAGGCTTTCGTGCCTCGGGAAAAGGTTCGGCACGTAAAACTGTGCCCACACGAATATCAACATTCAAAAAATCGTCATATGAAATTTCAGCCATTCGAAAGCTCCTTCGAGCGCGATGTCGCTGCTGCAACCGTTCCATCAACCAATGGACATAAACCGTTAGTTTGATCCATCAGCACCTCTAATCCTGCCTGCGTTGTGCCATTCGGGCTGGTGACGTTGATCCGCAATTGTTCAGGTGTTTCATCAGCCGATTTGGCCAATGCACCTGCCCCCGCAACGGTGGCTTTGGCCAGTTGCATAGCTAATCCTGATGATAACCCCTGCGCCTCGCCTGCTTTGGCAAGTGCATCAATCATATAAAATACATAAGCGGGTCCAGATCCAGACACCCCCGTCACCGCGTCCATTTGCGTTTCGCTCTCCAAATCTACCACCTCTCCAATTGCGCACAGCAATGCATGAGCCAGTTTGACGTGATCTGCGGTGGATATAGCATTTCCAATAAGTGCCGTGATCCCCTGACCAATTGCGGCAGGGGTGTTTGGCATCGCGCGTAAAATCGGAGTATGTGCGCCCAAAATTTCTTCATAGGTGCCAATCGATATTCCAGCGGCGACAGACAGAAACACAGTTTCCCCGTTGCCCATTGACTGAAGTGTGGGAAGCGCATCTTGCATCATTTGTGGTTTAACGGCGATCAAAACCATGGCAGGCGTTGCAGGCAGTGGTTTATTCACATGCACACCCTGCGCAATAACCCAATCAGACGGATATGGGTCAACCACATAAACTGAGGACGGATCTAAACCATTTGAAAGCCACCCTGCCAGCATGGCAGACCCCATTTTCCCGCAACCTAGCAGAACCAATCCCCGCTGAGAAAGTGTATCAAACGTCATATCTACCCCAAACAGCCAATATCATTGGGGACTAGTGTTACGCGTGACCGTAAGCTTCTGCAATGGCGACTTGCATCGCTTGTTGCGGTGTGTGATCTCCATAAACTGCCAGTTGGAAGGCAGGGTAATACCGTTCGGCATTCATAACCGCCGCACCGATCATTGTGTCAATTTGTTCCGCCGATGCAAATTGTCCGCCCGACAAAACCAAACCATAACGATACACCATCAAACCGGGTTCATCCCAGTATGAAAACCCGCCGGTCCAGCAGCGGTCATTCACTTCGTTCAATGCTTCGTACAGATTTGGCAACCTCTCTTTTGGAGGCTCCATTTCAAAGGTACAAATCAAACGCAGGGTTTCATCAAATCCAGACCAAGCCAACGTAAGGGAATACGTCCTCCATTGCGCTTCAACCGCCATCGCGATTTGATTTTCTTCTATACGGTCGAACTCCCAATCATGATGCTCAGCAATGTGTTCGACGATATCGATGGGGTGAATTTCTTCTTCCAAGAACTGCTCGTTCAATGCCATGGCGCCACCTCTTTTGTGCTTAGCGCGGGGAAGTGGCAGCTTCCCCAATCGCTTGGTGCCTGCTCAAGAAGCTGGGGAATTGACCCAGCCCCTTACTATATATGGTGCTGTGCTTTGATTGATAAGTAAAGGAAAATATTTGTAACAGACACAAAATGCTGTGGATAAAATAGTTATCCACAGTAAATATGCGATTTGCTTAAACTAACAATTTTGGACAGTTGTTTTGATGTCCACCAGTCATTCCGGCTATAGCGGTGCGCCCATATCGATAGACCCGTTACGATCTAACATACACCGCCCCGCCAAATTAGCTGTTCTTAACCGGGCCCGCGGGCA
>CAXABH010000327.1:0-2929 GCA_963966925.1 uncultured Rhodobacterales bacterium | reverse complement strand
CAAGATCAAACGCAGATGCTGTCGATTTGGGTTTAACAGCGCATCGCGCACCGCATGCAAACCAAAAAGCCACACCGTTTCCTGAGCTGCCGCCTTTTTCGCTTGTTCTTTTTCAACAATCCACTTTGGCTTTTTCATTGCAAATTACGCCTTTTTTTCTTTGTTTTGCCTTCTGCGCTGGAATGAGTTCGAATTTCAAGGGATTTTCTAGTTGACGATACTTTTTAACAACGCTAATCACGCCTTCATTCAAGTGGTTTACACTTGGTAAGTGGGCGACAGGCCGCAAGGTGTGGCAGGGGACTGTAACTCCCTCGCGGAGACGCACGCTAGGTTCGATTCCTAGGTCGCCCACCACTTACTTTCCAATTATCCGACACAGACGCACTACGATAGGTTTGATTGCGATAAACGCGTTACACGATCTATCACAAAGAATGCCCCACATAAATGTGGGGCCAGTCCAATGGGGAGAAATATGTTGAAGCCACATCTGTTATTAGAAATCGCCCAACATGTATACCACAGTACACGGCTCTACCAAAATGACAACTATTAGTTACACAACTGTCATTTTATTGACTTAGAATTGCAAAGCAGCGCGACACAATCAGTATGCTATGCAATTTCTGCATTGCAGCAATTCCAACTTGGATGAGGTAAGTTAGCGCGAACAATGCTATCTAATCCTTATAGCAAGAAAGGAATAACACATGCTAAGAACACTTTACCGTAAAATGATCATCAGCCGCGCCAAAAGCGCAGCATATCAGACACTTGCACTTTTATCTGATCGCGAACTTGCAGATATTGGATATACACGCACATCATTTGTTCGCGCATATATCGACAATATCGAAGCAGAGCTGGACGCAAACGATGCAGCCGCAGCATTGCCAATTAACGCAAATCTAGTTGGGGCTGTTTAAACTGCCCTAAACTAACTCTTTGATTTCAGGATTGATAATTTAATACGGAAGTCCGACGTAATTTTTCGCCAAAACCCGCTGCGCCTCAATATTATCGCGCAGATGCGCAATTTCAGCCGCCTGAATGTGATGATCAAAATCGCTTTGCTCTGGGAAATGATGCAAAAGCGTTGTCATCCACCACGAAAAGCGCTGCGTTTTCCACACACGGGCAAGGGCACGTGGTCCATATTGATCCATCGCAGAAGCGTCGTGATCTAGATAGTGGGCGCGCATAGCTTCGAATAAATAGTGAATATCTGATGCGGCTGTGTTCAATCCCTTTGCCCCCGTTGGGGGAACGATATGCGCCGCGTCCCCACATAAAAACAAACGTCCCCACTGCATTGGCTCACACACAAATGAACGCAGCGGTGCGATTGATTTTTCAATCGTGGGCCCTGTGACCATCTGTTCTGCGGTTTCTGATGGGATGCGGCGGCGTAATTCATCCCAAAATGCATCATCACTCCAATCCTGGACCCGATCACGCATTGGGCATTGAATGTAATAGCGGCTAAGCTCTGCGTTGCGCATCGAACACAACGCAAATCCACGTGATGAGTTTGCATAGATCAGTTCGTGATCTGCAGGGGGCGTGCGGGACAATACCCCTAACCAACCAAAGGGATATTCCTTTTCAAACTCTTTTCGTTTGTTTTTGGGAATGCGTTGACGCGAAACACCATGAAACCCGTCGCACCCCGCAACAAAATCACAATCAATGCGATGTGCGACCCCTTCGTGAAGGAATGAAACCCATGGTGCGTCCCCTTCAACATCATGAATTTCGACGTCTTCAACACAGTGATAGGTCTTTGCCCCAATATCAGCCCGTGCAGCGTATAAATCCCGCGTCACCTCAGTTTGGCCATAGACCATGACAGAGGTGCCGGTTAGATCGCTAAAATCGATGCGCACGCGTTCGTCGTTATAGGTAATCAGGGTGCCGTGGTGCACATGTCCTTCACGATCCATCCGTGCGCTTACACCTGCCTGACGCATTAGGTTTTGAAAACCAACCTCTAAAACACCAGCACGAATACGGCCCAGAACATAGTCCTGTGTCTGGCGTTCCAGCACGATTGCGTCCACGCCGATACCATGCAGCAGTTGCCCCAACAGCAAACCCGAGGGTCCACCCCCGATAATACAGACCTGAGTTTTCATGTATCCTACTCCCGAAGGGCAACGTAGCACGGCAAGACGAAATTAAAATAGACATCTTTATGCACTGACGTGCAGAAAGTTTCGTTTTTCGCTTGCAGCGGTCGAAAGTTATTTATACACAGCACCCACCCAAGGACGCGGGCGTAGCTCAGGGGTAGAGCGTTACCTTGCCAAGGTAAATGTCGTGAGTTCGAATCTCATCGCCCGCTCCAATCTTCAAATCAGAAAAAAACTTGTCACACACTCCGCTTGCGTTAGTTCATGCGAACGGAGGTTTAAAACATGTTTTCACCCACCCTATTGTCGAAAATTCATGAACTGACCAATCACTCCAGCATTGAAACATTTGTCATCGTGGGTACGCAAACCCAAAGCGCCCTATTGATGTTGGTTTCGGTAAGCACGCGGTATGATAGCGGCCTGATGTTCAAAGAGCTTGGAACCTATGACACGATCGAGGCTGCAACCCAGGCTGCCACATCTGTGGCCAGTGCAATTGAAATTTACGAAGAGGTTCAGATCGTGAGTGTTCGCCTGGACACTTAATCCAATTCATCCTCTGACTCTGAACAACCGTGTCGTTTCACCAATTCATGGGTCAGTCGCTTTTTGTATCGCCTCTGACGGCGCCGCGCCTTACTATTTGATTGACGCCATCCTTCACGCTTATCCTGTACGATGTCATCCAGATCATCGACCGTTTCCACATATTGCGCATCGGATTCATAGGTACGTTTCGCCATGATCGTAGAGTTAGGAGCCAATCGCGAAAGGTCACGTAATGCTTGAAT
>CAXABH010000326.1:0-2958 GCA_963966925.1 uncultured Rhodobacterales bacterium | reverse complement strand
GCCCAAAATTTGATACCCACCGCAAATGCCCAGCACGTAACCACCACGGCGCACGTGGGCCTGTAAATCAATGTCCCATCCCTGATCCCGAAGGTACCGCAAATCGCCACGCGTTGATTTGCTGCCCGGAATGATCACCAAATCGGCGTCACCTGGGACCGCCTGACCTGCTTGTAACATGATCAGTTCGACATTCGGCTCTTGGCCCAAGGGGTCCAGATCATCAAAATTGGCCATGCGCGACAGGCACAGACAAACAATTTTTGCGGACCCTTTTTCGCTGTGTCGCAGGTCCATGGCATCTTCAGCGGGCAGTTTCCATGCATGTGGGAACCATGGCACAACACCCAAACCTGGCCAGCCCGTGGTCGTTTTGATTAAATCGTATCCATCATCAAACAGGCTGGGATCGCCGCGAAACATATTGATTAGAAAGGCGGATATTTTACTGCGATCCGCGTCATCCAGCATATTTTGCGTGCCAACGATTTGTGCAATTACGCCGCCGCGATTGATATCGCCGCACAGAACTACAGGCACATCTGCCGCCTGTGCAAACCCCATATTAGCAATGTCACCTTGGCGCAGGTTAACCTCGGCCGGGCTGCCCGCACCTTCGACAAGAATTAAATCATATTGCGATTTCAGACGTTCAAAGCTTTCGAGTACGGGCGCCATTAATTTTGGTTTGACGGCACTATAGCCGCGTGCCGCCACAGTTGCGAAACGTTTTCCCTGAACCACAATTTGCGATCCTGTTTCGGTTTCAGGTTTCAATAAAACAGGGTTCATATCTGTGTGTGGCTCTAGCCCCGCAGCCCATGCTTGCAATGCTTGGGCGCGGCCGATTTCGCCACCATCAATGGTGACAGCGGCATTGTTTGACATGTTTTGGGGTTTAAACGGTGCCACTCGCAGACCACGATGTTTAAACGCGCGTGCGATCCCTGCGACCAACATGGATTTCCCCACGTTGGACCCTGTTCCCTGAAACATGATGGCGCGCGACATGTTAGTTGCCCCTAAAATTCGACGCCCAGTTGCGCCTTAATCCCGTCGCGGAAGGGGTGTTTGATGAGTTCCATTTCGGTGACCAAATCTGCTGCCTCGATCAGTTCAGGCTTTGCGTTACGACCAGTCAGACACACATGTGTCATTTTGGGTTTTTCCTCTAGTAGGAATGTCACAACCTCATCAATATCCAAATAATCATTGCGCAATGCGATGTTGATTTCATCCAGCAATACAAATTGAACCTTAGGATCAAGGATCAGAGCCTTTGCCTGATCCCAGCCCGCTTGCGCCGCTGCGATGTCGCGCGCTTTGTCCTGTGTGTCCCAGGTGAACCCTTCGCCTGACACGACGAATTTTACCTCATCTGCGAAACGTTCTGTCAGTAGTTTACGTTCGCCCGTCATCCAACTGCCTTTGATGAACTGTACCACCGCGCAGGGCATGTCATGTGCGATGCAGCGCAGAATCATGCCAAATCCGGATGAAGATTTCCCCTTGCCCTTACCTGTATGCACCATAATCAGGCCTTTTTCTTCGGTCTTATCTGCCATCAGGCGATCGCGCGCGGCTTTGATTTTCTTCATTTTTTCAGTGTGGCGCGCTTGTTCCTCAGCGCTGGGTTGTGTGACTGACATATTTGGTGTTTCCCACGTTGACTTTTTCAGGGGCGGGTGTGACATAAGCACCTGCTGGTGCCTGTTATGTAGGACAGGTGAAAAGGGAATGCGAGAGCACAAACGACTTTGTGTGAGCCGCAGCCGCCCTCGCGACCGTAAACCAAGCGCGTGTCTGCCACTGATCACTGATTGGGAAGGCCTCACGCAGGGGGTATCCCCACTTGGCCAGCCGGGAGACCTGCCAGCCGATATAACCATCCGGGCGAGGTGATCCGGTGACTGGAACCTGCACCCTGTGCCGTCCTGTCATCCAATCCATTCGTCCAGCACAAAGGACACGAAACGTGACACAGATGAACGTGGAAGTTTTGGTATGCACAAAATGCCGCCGCGGCCTGCCCGTGGAAGAGGGGGACACGCGCCCGGGCCAACAGTTGTTCGATAATTTGACAGCGCAGGGTTTGCCCGACGGCGTCACACTGAAATCTGTGGAATGCCTGTCAAATTGTTCGCAAGGCTGTTCCATGGTTCTGCGGGGCGCTGGAAAGTGGACCTATGTGTATGGAAATCTGCATGAAACGTCGCATTTGGATGCGATCGCCGAAGGCGTTGAACGTTATGCCCAAAGCGAAGATGGCATTGTGCCGTGGCGCGAACGCCCCGAGCATTTTCGAAAAAACTGTATCGCGCGCATTCCGCCGCTAAAGGACTAAGATTATGAGTGATCTAAATAAACTTCCTATTACTGTTATCACGGGCTTTTTGGGGTCTGGGAAAACAACACTGATTTCTCATCTCATGCAAAATGCAGGTGGTCGTCGTTTGGCCGTGGTTGTGAATGAATTTGGTGATGTGGGTGTTGACGGTGAAATCCTGAAATCTTGTTCGATCCCTGATTGCCCTGCTGAAAATATTGTTGAATTGGCCAATGGCTGTATTTGCTGCACGGTGGCTGATGATTTCATTCCCACGATCGAGGCGTTGATGGCCTTGGATCCGCGTCCTGATCATATTTTGGTGGAAACATCGGGTTTGGCGCTGCCAAAGCCGCTGTTAAAAGCCTTTGAATGGCCTGCGATCCGATCCAAGATTACTGTTGATGGTGTGATCGCCCTGGCCGATGCCGAGGCGGTTGCATCGGGTCGTTTTGCGCCAAATGTCGAGGCCGTAGATTCCCAACGCGCCGCAGATGAAAGCATTGATCACGAAACACCCCTGTCCGAAGTGTTCGAAGATCAGATTTCATGCGCTGATCTGATCCTGCTTACGAAATGTGATTTGGCGGACGCGGATGCGCGTGAAAAGGCCAAGGCCATCATCACCGCCG
>CAXABH010000325.1:0-2959 GCA_963966925.1 uncultured Rhodobacterales bacterium | reverse complement strand
CCAACCGTTTGGAGGCTGCATTTATGACAGGCGTGCCGGTTTTATGATTTGCACGCTTACTCGCTTCGACCATGATTAGGCCACCAGCAGCAAATGGCAAACGTGGGCCGATCGTTTCAAAAAATGGCGCTGTTTTTTGCCAACTTCGGTTATGGGAAGGTAATGCAAACAATGTCGTTGAATGGCGTTCTGGTGAAAATCCATTGACGCGCAATTGAGTTTCCAATTGTCCCAATGAATAAGGCCGCCCAAATCCAAATGGCGTCGCATCCGTACGCGACCAGATTCCCGCGCGGTTCGGAACGATAAACAAAACGCGCCCCCCCGGCCCCAGAACGCGGCGCGCCTCTTCTAACATATACGCCGGATGTTCACAGTTTTCTAAACCGTGAAATAAAACAAGACGGTCAACATGGCCGGTTTCCAACGGCCATGAAAATTCATCCGTAATCACAGACACGTTTGGTGCGCCAGCGGGCCAATGCATAACCCCCTGTGGCCCTGGCATTAGGGCGATCACACGACGTGATTTGGCAAGGAACGGACGCAGTAGCGGTACAGCGAATCCAAAGCCAACCACAGACTGCCCAGTGGTATCAGGCCAATGGCGCACAACCTCTTTACGCACAACACGCTGAACCGCTCGTCCCAGTGACTGGCGATAGTAGAAATTTTTTAGGTCTTGAACATCAAGATGCATTGCACCTTCTCACATCTTCCGCAAAGCTGGTTACATGATGCACGTAAACATATGGAATGACCATGGCTTTTGAATTGATCACTGTCCCCTGCTTATCTGACAACTACGCATTTTTAATGCATGACGCAGATGACGGTACAACATTATTAGTGGATGTGCCCGAAGCTGAACCGATTTTGGATATTGTGCGCGCCAACGCCTGGACTATTACGCATGTGCTGCTTACGCATCATCATCCCGATCATGTGCAAGGATTACCTGAAATCCTTAAACAACATAATCCTGTTGTGATTGGCGCAAAAACCGATGCTGCCCGCCTGCCCGATTTGAATCAACCTGTTTCAGATGGTGATCGTATCGCAGTGGGTTCGGCCATTGGGGAAGTGTATGATGTTTCCGGGCACACCATTGGTCATATCGCTGTTCATTTCGCAGATCAGGAAATTGTATTCACTGCTGATAGCCTAATGGCATTAGGTTGCGGACGCCTGTTCGAAGGAAGCCCGGAAATGATGTGGCGTAGTCTTAGCAAATTGCGGGCACTGCCTGATACAACAACAGTATGTTCAGGACATGAATATACCCAGGCTAACGCACGTTTCGCGATAACCGTTGACCCAGATAACGGCGCACTCTTGGACCGCATCACGCGTATCGAACACGCCAGAGCGGGCAATACACCAACGGTTCCAAGCAATTTAGGCGAAGAAAAGCAAACCAACCCATTTTTGCGCCCAGACGATCCCGCGATCCGCGAACATCTTGGCATGCCAAATGCAACTGATGCAGAGGTATTCGCAGAAATCCGATCACGCAAAGACAATTTCTAGAAGATTACTAAAGAAAAAAGGCGGTTTTCGTCTGAAAATTAGGGAATTCGTAAAATCAAGACTTGAACACTGAGAAGAAGCGACCAAACTTAACTATAAGACACATGATGAAGCCAAATGGCGATCGAGCAATGAAAGGAGCGCGGTAATGCCTTCATTTTCTCCTACACTAGAACATGCGATCCACTCTTCGCTGGCACTTGCGAATGATAGACAGCACGAATTTGCGACACTAGAACACCTGCTATTGGCCCTGCTGGATGAACCAGACGCAGAGCGCGTATTGCTTGCGTGCGACGTGAGCGTCCCATCCCTGCGCGAAACTTTGATTGAGTATTTGGACGAAGATTTAACGTCACTGATCACAGAGATTGATGGTGCAGAAGCTGCGCCAACCGCTGCATTTCAGCGCGTCATTCAACGTGCATTAATTCACGTACAATCCTCTGGCCGCACCGAAGTGACGGGTGCCAACGTGCTGGTGGCAATGTTTGCTGAACGTGAATCAAACGCGGCATTCTTTTTACAAGATTTGGGAATGACGCGCTATGATGCCGTAAATTTCATCTCGCACGGTGTCGCCAAAAACCCAAGCTTTGGCGAAAGCCGCCCTGTCGCAGGCGCCGAAGCCGGTGGCGAAGAAAGTCAGATGGGCGAAGGTGTCGCCCAAGATGGCGAAAAGAAAGAAAGCGCACTTCAAAAATACTGTGTCGATTTGAACGCCAAAGCGCATGAAGGGGATATTGATCCACTCATCGGGCGCGAAAAAGAAGTTGAACGGTGTGTTCAGGTTTTGTGTCGCCGACGTAAAAACAACCCGCTGTTGGTTGGGGACCCCGGCGTAGGGAAAACTGCTATCGCCGAAGGATTGGCGCGTAAAATCGTGTCAGGGGAAATTCCGCATGTTCTAAAAGCAACCACAATCTATTCGCTTGATATGGGTGCGTTGCTTGCGGGCACGCGCTATCGCGGTGACTTTGAGGAACGTTTAAAAGCGGTGGTTACCGAATTAGAGGAACATCCTGATGCTGTTTTGTTCATCGACGAAATTCACACCGTGATTGGCGCAGGTGCAACATCAGGGGGGGCAATGGATGCTTCAAACTTGCTAAAACCTGCTCTTCAAGGTGGCAAATTGCGTACGATGGGATCCACGACGTATAAAGAATTCCGTCAGCATTTCGAAAAAGATCGTGCGCTAAGCCGCCGGTTCCAAAAAATTGATGTCAACGAACCAAGTGTGCAAGATGCCATCAAAATCCTGAAAGGGATTAAAGTGTATTTTGAGGAACATCACGGCATTAAATACACAGCCGACGCCGTAAAAGCATCTGTCGAACTGGCCGCACGCTACATCACAGACCGCAAGTTACCGGACAAGGCGATAGATGTGATCGATGAAGCAGGTGCTGCGCAACATCTTTTACCA
>CAXABH010000324.1:0-2975 GCA_963966925.1 uncultured Rhodobacterales bacterium | reverse complement strand
ATGGCGTTGGGACATTAAACATTTCAACTGCGACAGCATTTGTTGTGGCAGGTGCCGGTGTCCCTGTGGCGAAGCATGGCAACCGAAATCTTAGTTCACAATCAGGCGCGGCAGATGCGCTTGGTGAAATGGGCGTGAATGTCATGGTGGGGGCAGATGTCGTTCAGCGCGCGATTGCCGAGGCTGGCATTGGTTTCATGATGGCACCAATGCACCACCCTGCGGTAAAATACGTGATGCCAGTCCGTCAGGAATTGGGTTGCAAAACGATCTTTAACATTCTTGGACCACTGACAAATCCAGCGGGTGTGAAACGCCAACTGACAGGCGCATTCGCCCCTGATTTGATTTTCCCGATGGCGGAAACGCTACGGGAACTTGGGTCTGAAAAGGCCTGGTTGGTGCACGGTTCAGATGGCACAGATGAAATCACTATCACAGGCACAACTGAGGTTGCCGTGTTAGAAAATGGCGACATTAAGGGGCGGCAAATTCACCCCGAGGATGCGGGTCTGCCTGTTCATCCACTTAGCGCGATCATGGGCGGTACACCTGCTGAAAACGCCATCGCCTTGCGCACATTGATGGAGGGCAAAACATCGGCTTATCGCGATGCGGTGTTGTTGAATGCGGCGGCCGCTTTGGTTGTGGCAGACAAAGCCAGTGACCTTAAGGCGGGCGTTGAAGTTGCACGCGATAGCATCGACAGCGGACGTGCCATGAATGCCATCAAAACACTTGCTAAAATCACATCGGAGGCCACATGAGCGATACAGTCCTAGACCGCATTAAGGCCTATAAATTAGAAGAGGTCGCAGCCGATAAGGTGGCAAAACCCTATGCGGCCGTCGAAGAAGAGGCCAAGGCCGCCGGCCCAACACGCGGGTTTGCGCAATCACTTATCGCCGCCACCAAAACAGGGTATGGCCTGATTGCAGAGGTTAAAAAAGCCTCGCCTTCCAAAGGGTTGATCCGTGCCGATTTTGAACCTGCAAGCTTGGCCAAAGCCTATGAAGCGGGTGGTGCTACATGTTTGTCAGTGTTGACCGATACGCCCAGTTTTCAGGGGGCAAAAGACTATTTAACCGCAGCGCGTGCTGCGACCACCCTGCCCGCGTTGCGCAAAGATTTCATGTATGACACCTATCAGGTTGCAGAGGCCCGCGCATTGGGCGGTGATTGTATTTTGATTATCATGGCATCAGTCAGTGATGCCCAGGCCCAAGAATTGGAAGATGCGGCATTTTCGTGGGGTATGGATGTCCTGATCGAGGTGCATGACGCCGATGAATTGGAACGCGCGCTTGCGCTGAAATCACCACTGTTGGGGATAAACAATCGCAATTTGAAAACCTTTGAAACAACGTTGGACACCACGCGCGAACTATCGCGCAGGGTGCCTGCAGATCGGGTCTTGGTAAGTGAAAGTGGTTTGAACACACCTGCGGACTTGGCAGATATGGCGCAATACGGTGCGCGGACATTCCTAATTGGCGAAAGCCTGATGCGCCAAGAGGATGTTGAGACCGCAACGCGCACAATCCTTGCCAACCCATTAATGGGGGCGATGTGATGTCTGGTCTGACGCATTTCAACGCAAAAGGTGAAGCGCATATGGTAGATGTGTCAGATAAGGCACATACCGATCGCATCGCAACAGCGCGCGGACATGTGATAATGCAACAGGCCACCTATGACATGATTGCACAAGGGCGCGCCAAAAAAGGTGATGTCCTATCTGTGGCGCGTTTGGCGGGGATTATGGGCGCGAAAAAAACGCCCGATCTGATTCCTTTGTGCCACCCTTTGGCCATCAGCAAAGTCACAGTTGATTTGACATTAAATCCGGACTTGCCCGGTGTGGACATAGAAGCCAGTGTAAAAACCACAGGTCAAACAGGGGTGGAAATGGAGGCACTAACGGCTGTTAGTGTCGCAGCTCTAACTGTTTATGATATGATTAAGGCTGTCGATAAAACCATGGAAATCGGTGCCATTCGTGTTGTTTTAAAGGATGGCGGTAAATCTGGCCGCTATACAGCAGAATGATCAGCGTGAATGAAGCGCTGAGCGCGCTTTTTGCTCTTGCTGAACCACTGGATATTGAAACCGTTCCTTTGTCACAGGCTGCGGGACGTGTGTTGGCGATGGGGGCCTCCGCAGAACGTGATCAACCCCCCTTTCCCGCATCTGCAATGGATGGGTATGCGTTACATTCTGGGCGCGCGCAATCAGGTGCAACCTATCAGATTATTGGGGAATCTGCCGCAGGCCATGGATTTAATGCGCCCGTTCCTGATGGGGCTTGTGTGCGTATTTTCACAGGTGCACCTGTCCCAGAGGGATGTGATCGCATCATCATCCAAGAGGATGTTGACCGCCACGGTGATAAAATTACCCTAAAGGAAAATTTGGACACAAAATTCTATGTCCGTGCTATGGGTTTTGATTTTGCGCGTGGGCAAACATTCCATGCGCCAAAATTATTGGGTCCAAACGACGTGGCCCTGTTGGCGGCGATGAATGTGCCGCAGGTTCAGGTGTTTCGCAAACCCACTGTAGCATTGATTTCAACGGGTGATGAATTGGTAATGCCCGGTGAAATGCCAAATCCAGATCAAATCATTGCGTCCAACACATTTGGCCTGGCCGCGATGTTACGTGATATTGGGGCTGAGGTGCGTGTTTTGCCCATTGCACGCGATACCCTGCAATCGCTTGAACAGGCGTTCAACTTGGCTGCGGACGCCGACGTGGTTGTGACCATTGGCGGGGCTTCTGTTGGTGATCATGATTTGGTGGCCGAGGCTGCAGAAAAACATGGGGTTCAACGCGAATTTTATAAGGTTGCGATGCGCCCAGGAAAACCATTGATGGCAGGACGGCTGGGACATTCGACGATGGTCGGATTACCCGGAAACCCCGTATCCGCTATGGTCTGTGGAAAAATATTCCTGACACCGGTTATTCGCGCA
>CAXABH010000323.1:0-2988 GCA_963966925.1 uncultured Rhodobacterales bacterium | reverse complement strand
GCCCAACCCGTGAGGAAAACCTGTTCAAAGGTTGCTACCAATTGTTTCTCAGAGTTTACAAACTCTGATTTATAAATCGCCTCAGCCCGTTGGAACAGGTTGCGGGGGGTGAACCGTCGTAAACGATCGGTCATTGGATTTGTTTCGCCCATTGCACGCAAATCATTCATTAATGCACTTAAATTTGAATAGGCCACGTTTTGTGCGGCACTATCTGCCACGGGCAACGCAAGGTTCGCACGCTGAAGCAATGCTCCCAAATCTTGAAGGTCAGCCATGGGCAGGACCCGTGGCGATAATCCACCGCTAAGCTGGCTTTCTGCGGTTGCCAAAGCGCTCCGAAGTTCTTGAAGCGTTTGACCACCAAAGCAGACCCCAATAAACAACCCATCCGGACGCAGGCCGCGCCCGCATTGAATGATTTGCCCCACAGGGTCGTTTGCGCAATGCAGGGCCAATGCGTGTATGATCAGATCACAACTTTGCACTGTTAAATCCAAAACGTCTGTGTCCTCGATCACCCGTGCCTCGGGAAACGCAGCAGCCCATGGGTCGGCCCAACCGGTGACAATCACAATGTCGCTAAAGGATTTGTTAACCATCATGAGGCGATCTTGTACGTCAGCGATCGCAAGGTCGTGCAAAAAAGTTCCCTTTTCCGTCGAGCGACGTGCGCGGTTTTGCAAAAGCGCTTTGCGGTCAATCAATTGGTTTTGTCCTGTCATAATGGTCAGATATGCTGAAATCGCCTGTAATTCAAACTGCTATTCGTATGTTGTAACCGCCACAATGCATTATGTGCCGCGAACAGCTTCAAACTGAAAATGCGCTGTGTGGCGCGTGTTGGCGTGAAATGCCCTTTAATACAGAATGTGCCTGCGTAAAATGTGGCGCACCTTTGATTGGGCAAACGGAAATTTCGGGTGTCGAATGTGATGATTGTATGCAAAACCGCCATCTTGGTCTGAGGGACGTGCGGTGTTCTCTTATCATGGTTTGGCGCGCAAATTGGTCCTGGAACTTAAGCATAGCGATAGACCAGAGCTTGCTGGTCCAGCTGCGATGTGGATGGCGCAAATCGGCTCTGATTTATTGACTGACGGGACGGTGATTATTCCCGTACCTGTCCATTGGCAGCGATTTTTGCACCGTAAATACAATCAGGCTGAAGTGTTGGCGAAACATGTCGCCCAAAATACTCAGGCTGAATTGATGTCTCGCGTTCTTGTGCGTCCCAGAAAAACGATACCATTGAAAGAGGTTAGTCGAAGCGAGCGTTTTTCAATTTTGGAAGATGCTTTTACAGTAGAACACAATGAAATTCCACGGATTGAAGGGCGCAAAGTCGTTCTGATTGATGACGTGATGACGTCCGGCGCGACGCTGAGTGCAGCCGCAAACGCACTTTTCCGCGCCGGAGTGCGTGATATTTCCGTTCTGGTGCTGGCAAGGGTCACAGAAAACACCTAAATAGTTGGAAAAGGAAAGTATGATATGAATATTCAAATTTATACCAGTCCACTATGTGGTTACTGTCACGCGGCAAAACGTCTGTTGCAAAGCAAGAGTGTAGAGTTTGTAGAAATTGATCTAGCAAATGAACCAGACCGTCGCGAGGAAATGGTGCAACGCGCCAACGGAGGACGCACAGTTCCACAGATTTTCATTGATGAAAATCATGTCGGTGGATGTGATGATCTGTACGCCTTGGAACGCGCGGGAAAGCTTGATCTGCTGTTACAGGCATCTTGATGAAAGTTGCAGCACTGCAATTATGCGCATCAGACGATCCAACTGCAAATCTTGATATGACGTTGCCAATGGTGCAACAAGCAGCGGAGATGGGTGCGCAGTTTATTGCGACACCAGAAGTAACTAATTGTGTTTCCAGTTCCCGTCGCCATCAGAACGATGTTTTATCGCTACAAGAAAGGGATGAAACATTAGCAGAATTGCGTGCTGCCGCTAACCAGTTTGGAGTTTGGATATCCGTCGGTTCGCTGGCGTTGAAATTGCCTGATGAAGATCGTTTTACAAATCGCTCATTTTTGATTGCTCCATCTGGTCAGATTGTTGCCCAATATGATAAAATTCATATGTTTGATGTCACACTCTCGGAAACGGAACAGTATCGTGAATCTGATGGGTACCGGCCAGGTGATCGCGCTGTTATTGCGGACACCGAATTCGGTAAAATTGGAATGACGATTTGCTATGACATACGGTTTCCACATCTATTTCGGGGACTTGCAAAATCGGGTGCATCCATTCTTCTTATACCTGCTGCGTTTGCGCGACCAACAGGGCGCGCGCATTGGGAGGTGTTGCTGCGTGCCCGTGCGATTGAAACCGGGTGTTTTGTAATTGCTGCGGCACAAACCGGCGAACACAAAACCAGTCTTGGTCAGCCCCGCAAAACATATGGGCATTCGATGATTGTTTCACCCTGGGGTGAAATATTGGCAGATGCAGGTGAAGATCAGAGCATAATTTATGCAGAATTAGATTTATCGCTTGTTGAAAGCACGCGGGCACGTGTACCATCAATCCTGTCAAATCAATCATTTAGCGAGACATGACATGGTTGACAGCGAAAGTGCCATTGCAATCGCATTGTTCGGAGAAATTCTGACGGTGCATCAATTAATACGCAATCAGTTGGATCGCGTGTTACCCAAAGGCATGGAGCTTTCACATTTTTCGGTGTTGAACCACCTTGCAAATACGAAGAACGAAAAAACACCTGCGCAGCTTGCGAAAAGTTTCCATGTCACACGCGGAGCGATGACCAATACATTGGGTAAATTGGAAATTGCAGGATATATACATATCAGACCTGATTGGGATGACGCGCGGCGTAAGTTGGTCGCAATCAGTCCTGCAGGTGTACGCGCACGTGATAATGCAATTGCCTTGGTTGCCCCAGTTATTTCTGAATTAGTACGGGACTCAGGTGCTGATGAAATAAAGTCAGTATTGCCAGTGTTG
>CAXABH010000322.1:0-3002 GCA_963966925.1 uncultured Rhodobacterales bacterium | reverse complement strand
AACAGCGGTCAAAGGTCCAAAGGGCGTTGCGGCAAACTCTGTCATCACAGAAGAGCTGCTATCGTCGTTGACCCGCGGTCAGTGGTGGCAATTGGCACTTGCGGATGAGCAGGACGCGCAAATTGTAGAAGCCCTTCATGAACAGTATGAGGCACAAAAACGCGCGCTAGACGCACGTTTTGAAGACAAGGTTGAAAAAGTTCGCCGTGGCGATGATCTTCCTCCGGGTGTCATGAAAATGGTCAAAGTGTTTATCGCTGTGAAGCGCAAGCTTCAGCCTGGTGATAAAATGGCGGGTCGTCACGGTAACAAAGGTGTTATTTCACGCGTTGTTCCGATGGAGGACATGCCATTCCTTGCAGACGGTACACCAGTGGACTTCTGTTTGAACCCGCTTGGCGTTCCATCACGGATGAACGTGGGTCAGATTTTGGAAACACACATGGGTTGGGCCGCGCGCGGTCTGGGCCTAAAAGTGGATGACGCGATCCAAGAGTATCGTCGCAGCGGTGATCTAACACCTGTACGCGAAGCGATGCGCATCGCCTATGGCGAAGATGTCTATGAAGAGGGCATCACCGGCATGGAAGAGGATCAGTTGATCGAAGCAGCGGGCAACGTGGCACGCGGTGTTCCAATTGCAACGCCTGTTTTTGACGGTGCACGCGAAGCGGACGTCAACGATGCATTGGTTCGCGCTGGTTTTGATCAATCAGGTCAATCTGTTCTGTTTGACGGTCGCACAGGTGAACAATTCAGTCGCCCTGTTACTGTTGGTGTGAAATATCTATTGAAACTGCACCACTTGGTTGACGACAAAATCCACGCCCGTTCAACAGGCCCATACTCGCTTGTTACGCAGCAGCCACTGGGTGGTAAAGCTCAGTTTGGTGGTCAGCGTTTCGGTGAAATGGAAGTTTGGGCGCTAGAAGCATATGGCGCAGCATATACGTTGCAAGAGATGCTGACAGTGAAATCAGACGATGTTGCTGGACGGACCAAAGTCTATGAATCGATTGTTAAGGGTGAAGACAACTTTGAAGCGGGGATCCCAGAATCCTTTAACGTTCTTGTCAAAGAAGTCCGCGGCCTTGGCCTGAATATGGAGCTCCTGGATGCAGAGGACGAGGAATAAGGGCCATCCCTTATTCCCCACCCCTTCGTCCCTAATTTGAGGAAATCAAAATGAACCAGGAAATCACAACAAACCCATTTAACCCGCTAGCGTCACCAAAGATGTTTGATGAAATCAAAGTCTCTTTGGCGTCACCTGAGCGGATCTTGTCATGGTCATATGGCGAAATCAAAAAGCCAGAGACCATCAACTATCGTACGTTTAAACCCGAGCGTGACGGCCTATTCTGTGCGCGTATCTTTGGTCCAACCAAAGATTATGAATGCCTATGCGGCAAATATAAGCGCATGAAATACCGCGGTGTTGTCTGCGAAAAATGTGGCGTTGAAGTTACCCTTCAAAAAGTGCGCCGTGAACGCATGGGGCACATCGAATTGGCCTCGCCTGTTGCTCACATTTGGTTCTTGAAATCACTGCCATCTCGTATCGGTTTGATGCTGGATATGACACTGCGTGATTTGGAACGTGTCCTGTATTTCGAAAACTACGTTGTTATCGAGCCTGGCTTGACCGATCTTCAATACGGTCAGATGCTGAGCGAAGAAGAATACATGGACGCACAGGATACCTACGGCATGGACGCGTTCACCGCGAATATCGGTGCCGAAGCGATCCGTGAAATGTTGGCACAAATCGACCTAGACGCTGAAGCAGAGCAGTTGCGTGCTGAGCTGAAAGAGGCGACTGGCGAACTAAAACCAAAGAAAATCATCAAACGCCTGAAAGTTGTCGAAAGCTTTCTTGAATCTGGCAACCGTCCAGAATGGATGATTTTGACGGTCGTTCCCGTCATTCCACCAGAATTGCGCCCATTGGTGCCACTGGACGGTGGTCGTTTTGCGACGTCTGATTTGAACGATCTTTATCGTCGTGTGATCAACCGTAACAACCGTTTGAAGCGTTTGATTGAACTGCGCGCACCTGACATTATTGTGCGTAACGAAAAGCGGATGTTGCAGGAATCTGTAGATGCGCTGTTTGACAATGGTCGCCGTGGCCGTGTTATCACAGGTTCGAACAAGCGTCCGTTGAAATCGCTTTCAGATATGCTGAAAGGTAAGCAGGGCCGCTTCCGTCAGAACCTTTTGGGGAAACGTGTGGATTTCTCTGGTCGTTCGGTGATTGTGACAGGCCCCGAGTTGAAGCTGCATCAATGTGGTTTGCCGAAAAAGATGGCGCTCGAACTGTTTAAACCATTCATCTATAGCCGCCTTGAGGCCAAGGGTCTGTCCTCGACTGTGAAACAGGCCAAAAAATTGGTTGAGAAAGAGCGTCCAGAGGTTTGGGATATTCTGGATGAGGTGATCAGAGAGCATCCTGTTCTTTTGAACCGTGCGCCGACACTTCACCGTTTGGGTATTCAGGCGTTTGAACCTGTCCTGATTGAAGGTAAAGCGATCCAATTGCACCCACTTGTTTGTTCTGCGTTTAACGCGGACTTTGATGGTGACCAAATGGCGGTTCACGTTCCATTGAGCCTTGAGGCGCAATTGGAAGCACGTGTTTTGATGATGTCAACGAACAACGTTTTGTCACCCGCAAACGGTGCACCGATTATCGTTCCATCACAGGATATGATCTTGGGCCTATACTACACCACAATCATGCGTGAAGGCATGAAGGGTGAAGGCATGGTCTTTAGTTCCATCGAAGAAGTGCAGTATGCGTTGGATACTGGTGCGGTTCACCTTCATGCCAAAGTTATTGCGCGCATCCCACAAGTGGACGAGCATGGCAATGATGTGATCAAGCGTTACGAAACCACGCCTGGTCGCGTGCGGATTGGCGCATTGCTTCCGAAAAATGCAAAGGCACCGTTCGACCTAGTGAACATTCTGCTACATAAAAAGGACGTACAGCGCGTTAT
>CAXABH010000321.1:0-3003 GCA_963966925.1 uncultured Rhodobacterales bacterium | reverse complement strand
CATCCGAACTGCTGGGGGTGGTGCCAAATGATTTGCGTCAACCCTACGATATTCGCGAGGTTATCGCCCGACTTGTCGATGGATCCCGATTTGATGAATTTAAGGCACGCTTTGGCGAAACACTGGTCACAGGGTTTGCCCATGTGATGGGATGCCCAGTGGGGATCATTGCCAACAACGGTGTTTTGTTTTCTGAGGCCGCGCAAAAGGGTGCGCATTTCATTGAACTGTGTTCACAGCGTAAAATCCCTCTGGTCTTTTTGCAAAATATCACGGGCTTTATGGTCGGGCAAAAGTACGAAAACGAGGGAATCGCGCGCCACGGGGCCAAAATGGTGACAGCCGTTGCCACAACATCTGTTCCAAAAATCACGATGTTGGTGGGGGGCAGTTTTGGTGCGGGCAACTATGGAATGGCGGGACGTGCCTATCAACCAAGGTTCCTTTGGACGTGGCCTAACAGCCGCATTTCTGTCATGGGCGGCGCGCAGGCAGCGGGCGTTCTTGCCACAGTGAAACGGGATGGAATTGAACGCGCGGGCGGCGCGTGGAGTGCAGAGGAAGAAGCCGCCTTTAAACAGCCAACGATTGACATGTTCGAACGTCAAAGCCACCCGCTCTATGCTTCGGCACGGCTGTGGGACGATGGGATCATCGATCCACGTCAATCACGGGCGGTGCTCTATCAATCGCTTTTCGCAGCTCTGCACGCACCGATTGATGACACCAAATTCGGCGTCTTTAGAATGTAGGATGACACGATGGATCTGACGCAAGCTTATGCCCAATCCAAGGCGCAAAATTGGGTAGATGCGTGGAATAGACGCGATTTGGATGCCGTTATGGCGCATTATGCGGATGATGTGTCTGTCTGTTCCCCATTGGTCAAACGCCGTTTGCAGAAATCGGATGGATGGCTGCACGGCAAATCTGCGCTGCGGGATTACTTTGCTATTGGTATGGGAAACCCTGATCTTCATTTCACGTTGCAATCGGTGCATCTGGGCGTGCAGTCTATGTCGATGGTTTATGCACGTGAAAACGGAATTCAGGTTGTTGATACGATGGAGCTGAGTGCCGATGGGCTGACGACGCGGATGGTCGCATGCTATTCAGGAGGAGACACGCGTGTTTAAGAAAATATTGATCGCCAATCGTGGGGAAATTGCCTGTCGGATTGCACGCACAGCAAAGGAAATGGGTGTCCTCAGCGTAGCTGTTTATTCGGACGCGGATGCGCACGCCCTGCATGTGGCCTGTGCGGATGAGGCGGTGCATATCGGTGGTGCGCAACCTGCCGACAGTTATCTGCGCGGCGATGTGATTATTCAGGCGGCGCTTGATCGCGGGGCCGAGGCGATTCATCCTGGTTACGGTTTCCTCTCTGAAAATCCAGATTTTGTTGAGGCGGTCGAGGCGGCGGGACTGACTTTTATCGGCCCCTCCAGCGATGCAATCCGCGCCATGGGCTTAAAGGATGCGGCAAAATCACTAATGGAACAGGCTGGTGTTCCCGTTGTCCCAGGCTATCACGGTGCAGATCAGGGGGATGATCATCTGCGCACTGCGGCCTCTGACATTGGCTATCCTGTGTTGATCAAGGCTGTCGCTGGGGGCGGGGGCAAGGGCATGCGCCGTGTCGATGATCCAAACGATTTTGATCAGGCGCTGGCCTCTGCGCGCGCCGAGGCACAATCGGCCTTTGGCAATGCGGATGTTTTGATTGAAAAATACATCCTATCGCCCCGTCATATCGAGGTTCAGGTGTTTGGTGATGGGACAGATGCGATCCATTTGTTTGAACGCGACTGTTCCCTACAACGGCGCCATCAAAAAGTGATCGAAGAGGCCCCAGCCCCGGGGATGACGGATGAGGTGCGCGCCGCAATGGGACATGCGGCTGTTCAGGCGGCCAAAGCGATTGCGTACAAGGGAGCGGGTACGGTTGAATTCATCGTAGATGGATCATGTGGTCTGCGCGTGGATGGGTTTTGGTTCATGGAAATGAATACCCGATTGCAGGTTGAACATCCTGTCACAGAGGCGATCACCGGCATTGATCTGGTCGAATGGCAATTGCGCGTGGCAGCAGGGGCTGCATTGCCTGCACAGCAACAGGATTTACAGATAAATGGCCATGCATTCGAAGCACGCCTTTACGCCGAGGATGTGCCAGCAGGGTTCCTGCCTGCAACGGGTCATATTGATCACTTGGTTTTTTCCAACGCCGCCCGAAATGACACAGGCGTGCGCCCATTAGATGATATTTCACCTTTTTACGACCCGATGATTGCCAAGGTCATAACACATGGCGCGACACGGAACGAGGCGTTGAACAAATTGCACAATTCTTTGGTGCAGACTGAAATCATGGGCGTGACGACGAATATCGGATTTTTGACCGCGCTTTGTCGCCATGATGAATTTTCGCATGGCCAGGTTGATACCGGATTGATTGAGCGGGACATTACGGCATTGATCGGATCGGATGAACCACCAATTGACGTTGTTTTATCGGCCTTTGTGGCAGGGTATGATCTTATTGAGGTGCCTTTCGCCGGCTTTACGCAATGGGGTCGTATTGCACAAACTGTGTCCATGCGGCGCGCTGATACAACCTATGAAGCGCGGATAATGTATTGCACTGACCATATCCAAATTGAATATGCGGACACGATCCATAGGCTTGATCTTGCGATCAGTGGGCATGAAGTTGACAGTGTTCCACTCCCGCCTGCACGCAAGATTGGGGGGGCCATCAGCTGCTTTGGTCCAACGCCCTATCATTTCCACCAAACTGATCCGCTTGATCGCAAAAGTGATTTTGGGTCATCGCAAATGGGTATTCAATCCCCAATGCCGGGATTGGTGAAACACGTTGCGGTTCGCGCCGGTCAACAGGTGCAAGAGGGTGAAACATTGTTGATGTTAGAAGCAATGAAGATGGAACATATCCTACGCGCTCCGCGTGATTGCACGATTGCAGAGTTGCTATGCCACCCC
>CAXABH010000320.1:0-3006 GCA_963966925.1 uncultured Rhodobacterales bacterium | reverse complement strand
TGATGATTGGCGCGATGTTGGCGCCGATGGGATTAGGTGCGGGCCCTGTTTTACCGGCGCGTGAATGGCGTGAAATGTACGCTGCATTGGATTGCGGCGCCGTTGCAGCGATCCACCCGTTTTATACATCAACAATACGCGAATTTGATGCTGCGGGTCGCCCATCTGTTGGGAGTGCACCTGTGGGCTATGATGGAACTGCTGATTGGCTGGCTGCAATTGGTGATGTCTTTAACGTGGGGGCTGACAAAATTGCAGCTGCACAAAATGCATTCCTTCCGGCAATTAAGGGGGCGTTGTCGCAAAACCAAATTAACGGCCGCATTACAGTTTCGGGTTACGAAGGCAGCGAATTGCTGGTTGCGCGTTTGCTTATCGAAAGTGGTGCCGATGTGCCATATGTTGGAACAGCGTGTCCAAAAACGCCGATGTCACAGGCGGATGCAGAATGGCTAGAGTCTAAAGGGGCGGTTATCAAATTCCGCGCCTCTCTTGAGGATGATTTATCCGCTGTTGAGGCCTTTAAGCCAGATCTTGCAATCGGGACAACACCGCTTGTGCAAGAGGTGAAAGAAAAAGGCCAATCTGCGCTGTATTTCACTAATCTTGTGTCGGCACGTCCACTGATGGGGCCTGCGGGTGCAGGTAGTTTGGCGCAAGTGATCAACATCGCCATCGAAGGTGGTGAACGGATGGCAAGCATGCGTTCATTCTTTGAAAATGTTGGTGAAGGCGACACTGCGGGCATTTGGCAGGGTGCGCCCAATCTTCGTCCAGATTTCCGTGCGCAGAACCTTAAGAAAATAGAAAAGGCAGCGCGCGCTGCCAAAGCACGGGAGATGATCTGATGCATATTTTAGATCATGATCGTGCGGGCGGATATTGGGGCTCTGTCTACGCATTTTGCGCAGTTAAGGGGCTTCAGGTCGTCATTGATGGGCCAGTCGGGTGTGAAAATCTGCCTGTAACATCCGTCCTGCACTACACCGACGCGCTACCCCCACATGAATTACCCATTGTGACAACGGGTCTTGGTGAAGAAGAGTTGGGACGTGATGGCACCGAAGGTGCGATGAAGCGTGCATGGGAAGCTTTGGATCCAGCACTGCCGTCTGTTGTTGTGACCGGTTCGATTGCCGAAATGATTGGCGGTGGTGTAACGCCACAGGGAACAACAATTCAACGCTTTTTGCCACGTACAATTGACGAAGACCAATGGCAGTCCGCCGATCGTGCGATGACATGGATTTTTACTGAATTTGGTATGACCAAAGGACGTATGCCACCTGAAAAGAAACGTGAAGAGGGTGCGAAGCCGCGCGTGAATATATTAGGTCCAATGTATGGCACCTTTAATATGCCTAGTGATTTGGCCGAGATTAAACGTTTAGTTGAGGGAATTGGCGCAGAAATCAACATGGTGATGCCGCTTGGTGCCCATGTCGCCGAAATGCGAAATTTGGTCAATGCCGATGTCAATATCTGCATGTATCGTGAATTCGGTCGTGGGCTTTGCGAAGTGTTGGCTAAACCCTATTTGCAAGCACCCATCGGCATTGAATCGACAACCAAGTTTTTGCGCAAGTTGGGTGAGCTGTTGTCCTTGGACGTGGAGCCGTTCATTGAGCAAGAAAAGCATTCGACCATCAAACCCGTCTGGGATCTATGGCGATCCGTGACCCAAGATTTCTTTGGCACTGCCAACTTTGCTATCGTTGCAAATGACACCTATGCGCGCGGAATCCGGAATTATTTGGAAAATGATCTGGGATTTCCTTGTGCCTTTGCAGTTAGTCGGGTGGCTGGATCGAAAACCAATAATCACGAAGTGCGCCAGTTATTAGAACAGCATCGACCATTAGTTGTATTTGGTTCCGTGAATGAAAAAATTTATCTGGCAGAGTTAAAAGCCACGCATGGCCCGCAGCCGTCGTTCATTCCTGCTTCTTTCCCTGGTGCAGTTATTCGGCGTGCTTTGGGAACACCAATGATGGGGTATGCGGGCGCAACCTATGTACTTCAAGAATTGTGCAATGGATTGTTTGATTCATTGTTCCATATCCTGCCATTGGCAAGCGAAATGGACGCGGTTGATGCAACGCCTGCGGTGTTACAACGTGATCTTGAGTGGGATCCAAAAGCGCAAGCGGAATTGGATCGTATCGTCGCAGAACACCCAATTTTAACACGTATTTCAGCTGCGAAGCGCCTGCGCGATGCAGCCGAGGCTGAAACGCTTAAGTCAGGGCATGAATTTGTAGCCCTAGAGACTGTTTCGGCGCTTGGCGGGAATAACTCCGCTAAAAATAAAGGAGATGAGTAATATGTCAGATCTTTCAAATACAGATCGCAGATTCAAATCAAGACCGCGTTCGCGTTTTGAATACATCGCGTTTTTCAGTCTAATTTTCATCTTGGCCATTCCGTTTTCTACGGTGGGTTGGATGATTGATCTCTATCGCAAACAAACTTTCGTGATTAATGGCCCGCTTGCCCGTGCATGGTTAGAGGCGCATCGTATCACACCCGTAATTTGCTCGGTTTAGACCAAGCATCAAAAGCTGTTCTGCCAGAGGCAGATCAGAACCCTGGTATGATATCTAGGGACCCTGGCCACAGAGGCACTGTGGCGCCACGATAAATTTCGGAGGAAATATCATGGCGGATAATAACCTGTCTTTTACAGGACTAACTGACGAACAGGCGCAGGAACTGCACTCTGTTTACATGAGCGGGCTATGGTTGTTCACAACTGTTGCTGTCGTTGCACACTTGGCAACGTTCATCTGGCGCCCTTGGTTCTAAGGAGGATTGAAAATGGCAAAATTTTATAAAATCTGGCTCGTTTTCGATCCACGTCGCGTGTTTGTTGCACAAGGCGTTTTCCTATTCTTGCTAGCAGCGATGATTCACCTCGTTCTGCTAAGCACAGAATACTACAACTGGTTTGAACTAGCCGCGCAAGCGGGCGGTTAATAACCCGTTCGACAGTTTGAAACACGGTCT
>CAXABH010000319.1:0-3010 GCA_963966925.1 uncultured Rhodobacterales bacterium | reverse complement strand
CGGTGCAACAAAACCATGAGTTTGGGGCGGGAATTCACTTTTGCCTGGGCGCACCACTGGCGCGCATGGAAATGCAGATTGCGCTAAAGGCGGTGTTTGAACGCCACCCAAACCTGTGCATCACAGCACAGCCGAAATACGCGAATGTCTATCATTTTCACGGTTTAGAGGCGCTTTGGGTCCAAACCTAAAGTGGCAGCAGCGTCGTACTTTTTATTTCTTCCATCGACAATAGCGCTGTCACATTGTGAACCTTCACCTCTGAAATCAAGGCTTGATAAAAATTATCATAGGCACGCGCATTTTTAACACGCACCTTTAGAATGTAATCAATATCACCCGCCAATCGGTGCGCCTCTTGGACTTCGGGGCGATCATTTAATGCCTGTAAAAACGCCGCCTGCCAACTGGCCTCGTGTTCACTGGTACGGATCAATACGAAAAAACAGGCCTCAAACCCCAAAGCTTCGGCATCCAATAACGTTGTACTTTGCTTGATAATCCCTGCATCGCGCATTTTGCGAATGCGATTCCAAACTGGGGTCTTGGAACTGTTCGCTTTCTTGGCAATTTCCTCCAAGGATTGGCTTGCATCACTTTGCAGCTCTAGCAAAATTTTCCGATCAGTCTCATCTAAACGAACCATTTTTTCGCACTCCTACTTGTTTTTGGCCCAGCAATCCGAAAACCGCCCAATACCAGAACAATATTTCTTATTTGATGATATATATTTCATTTTTTGGGAATTTTTCCTAATTTCATACGAAAGTCAACCAAGGAACATGCAAAATGGAATATTACCCTGTCTATCTATCGCTGCGTGAAAAACGTGTTTTAGTCGTGGGAACTGGGGAATGCGCCTTGGCGAAACTACGGCTTCTTATGAAAACCCCTGCACGCATTGAGGTCTATGGCGTGGATCCTATCGACGAACTTGTGACACTCTCTCAGGCGGGGCGCATTCATCTTATGCACCGCGATCTGAACCATCACGACCTAGATGGTGCAGAGTTGGTTTATGCCGCACAGGATGATGACGCACTGGATAGCAAGGTGGCAAATCAGGCCCGCGCACACGGCGTGTTGGTTAATGTTGTCGACAACCTAAGGAACAGTGACTTTATCACACCTGCAATCGTGGATCGCTCACCCGTCACAATCGCAATCGGAACCGAAGGGGCCGCGCCAATTTTGGCCCGCCAGATCAAGGCCCATCTAGAAGAATTTTTACCCAATTCTTTGGGGCGATTAACCCAGATCGCCCAAAAATTCCGCCCCAACGCTGCGGCATTGCCGTATGGACGCCCACGTCGTGCGTTTTGGTCCGAGTATTTTCAGAAAAAAGGGCCGCAAGCCTTTGATCAAGACGGCGAAACAGGCGCGTATAATGCCCTAGAAGGCCTGTTAGATAAACATTTGAATAACAAACGCGGGGATGGATTTGTGTCTTTCGTCGGTGCAGGCCCAGGTGATCCAGAGTTGTTGACGTTAAAGGCGCGCACATTACTGCATCAGGCTGATGTTGTGATTTATGATCGCCTGGTGGGGTCAAGCATCCTTGAACTTGCCCGACGCGAGGCACAATTGATCGACGTTGGCAAAACGGGCTTTGGCCCATCAACACCCCAAGCGCACATCAATAAACTGATCGTAGAGCACACCACAGCAGGCGCACATGTTGTGCGTCTAAAGGGTGGCGATTGCACAGTTTTCGGACGTATTGATGAGGAAATCGACGCCTTAGATGCACATGGATTATCCTGGCATATCGTACCCGGCATTACGGCCGCATCGGCAGCTGTCGCAGCACTAGGGCACTCTATGACAAAGCGCGGGCGCAATGCCTCGGTTCGCTTTCTAACAGGTCATGATATGAAAGGATTTGCGGATCAGGATTGGGAAAGCCTTGCAAAACCAAACGAAGTTGCCGCCATTTACATGGGCAAAAAATCAGCACGTTTTGTTCAGGGGCGATTGTTGATGTTTGGCGCATCCCCACAGACACAAATCAGTATTGTTGAAAATGCCTCTCGCTGTGACATGCGGATTTTTGAAACCAGCTTGGGCGAATTGGTGCAAACGCTACACTCAAATGATGTGTCTGGCCCTGCACTTATATTTTATGGGCTCGCCCCACGTCAGGCCCAATCCCAAACTCACCCCCAAAACATGGAATTTGCATAATGCCCCGTCCAATTTTTGATCAGATCATCACAGCAAACGCCCTGATCGAGGGCGATGTCATTTACTTCACAGCCTCAGACACATGGACACGTGATATACAAGAGGCCGAAGTGTTTAGCGATGAAGCAATCGCCCAAGTGCGTTTGATTGATGCCATGGCCCAGGCAAATGTAAGTGTCGGGGCGTATTTAATGCCCGTCCAACAAAGCCCAAAAGGGATCGCACCAACTCATTTCCGCGAGGATTTTCGCACCAAGGGGCCGTCAAATTATTTCCACGGCAAACAGGAACAACACCATGTATAAATACAATGAATTTGACCGCGATTTCGTCACATCGCGCAATGCGCAATTTCGTGAACAGGTGAAACGCCGTATCTCAGGTGCGCTTAGTGAGGATGAATTCAAACCCCTGCGCCTGATGAATGGCTTATATCTGCAACTTCATGCCTATATGCTGCGTGTGGCGATCCCTTATGGAACGTTAAACAGTACACAAATGCGACAACTGGCGATGATTGCAGATCGCTGGGACAAGGGTTACGGACATTTTACAACCCGTCAAAACATCCAATTTAACTGGCCCAAATTACAGGATGTACCAGATATCCTTGATGCCTTGGCCATGGTTGAAATGCACGCCATTCAAACCAGCGGCAACACAATTCGAAATGTTACCGCCGATCATTTTGCAGGTGCTGGCGCAGATGAAATCGCAGATCCGCGCATTTACGCAGAATTAATCCGTCAATGGTCAACAGATCATCCCGAATTTCAATTCCTACCCCGTAAATTCAAGGTGGCCGTGACAGGGGCCAAACAGGACC
>CAXABH010000318.1:0-3026 GCA_963966925.1 uncultured Rhodobacterales bacterium | reverse complement strand
AAGGTGATAACAGAGGGTGAATTAGATTTAGATATAGAAATGGGGATTTCTCGATTTGGTGATGTTTTTTTTTAAATGATACGGCGACCACCGGGATCTCCACTCTTTCCCTACACGACGCTCTTCCGTTCTGATCTGGGGGCAGTTGCACAAACGAACTTGTGGAAACTGATTGTTGGCTATCTGATTGTTTGGATCGGCTTTTCTGTGATCGCAAGTGGCCTACAGATGACACTGTTTGTTTACGGCGCTGTGGATCAGTTGGGCCAATCAACATCGCGTTATTTGACAGCGGCGCTTTTGGCGATTGCGGGTGGTTATCAGTTTTCACAAGTCAAAGAGGCCTGCCTGTCCAAATGCCGCGCGCCTCTGACCTTTTTCATGCAGTATTTTGACGAGGGCGCGTGGCGTAATGGGCTGCGTCTTGGCTTGGTGTGTTTGGGATGTTGCTGGGCGCTGATGTGCTTGGCCTTTGTCGGTGGTGTCATGAACTTGGTCTTTATGGGGCTGGCGACAGTGTTAATGGTGGTTGAAAAATTGCCGCAAATCGGAATGTATATAACGAAACCTTTGGGGTATGTGTTGTTGTGTGGTGCAACGCTCATCGCCCTTGGTCTTATTTAAGGAGAACATCATGGCAAGTGATCGTTTAGAAGTACCTGCAAAAATTGACAGCCGTCATCCAGAGGCAATGAAACAGGACCCTGGCCTGACGCCTTGGGCGATCAAGGGCGAATTGATCCTGAACTGTAACTGCACAATTTTTTGTCCGTGTGTTGTGTCACTGGGCAAACACGCCCCAACAGAAGGTTACTGTCAGGCGTGGGCAGGCGTTCGCATCGACGAAGGTCATTACGGCGACGAAGACCTATCCGGTTTGAATGTGGGCTTGGTCCTGGAAATTCCGGGTCTTATGGCGCGCGGCAACTGGAAAGCGGCGGCCTATATCGATGAACGTGCCAGCTATGCAGCATACGAAGCACTGATTAAAATCTTTAGTGGTCAGGCCAAAGGGACAACTGGTTTGTTCAAAGTCTTGGTCAGCGAATTTTTGGGCGCTGAGCGTGCACCCGTTGAATTCACAACCGAAGGCAACGCGCGCCGTTTGATGGTGGGCAAAGTTATTCAGGGTGAAGTTGTGCCAGTTCCAGGTCACAAAGGCGAAGAGATCGTTGTGAAAAACACTGAATACTGGATGGGTCCAGATATCACTGTGGCCACTGCGACCAAAGGTCGTGTACGTGCCCATGGCCGTGTGTGGGATTTCGATGGCCGCTCTGCCGAGATCTGTCAAATCGATTGGCATGGCCCACGCTAAACCCAGTTTGCATTGAACCTCGGGATGGGTGTGATGACCTGTCCCAGAGTTTCAGCTTCTATTTAGATTAGGAGTCCTAGGATGGCAGGTATTGTTCCATCACGCCGCGTACGCGGTACCCCGTTTACAGCTGGTGTTCAGGCCGCTGGCGCCAAGGCGTACACTGTTTACAATCACATGCTGCTGGCCAGCTATTTCGAAACATATGAGGCCGATTATCGCCACCTGAAGGAACATGTTCAGGTTTGGGATGTGGCTGTCGAACGTCAAGTCAGCATTAAGGGCCCTGATGCCCTGCGCCTGATGAAAATGATGAGCCCGCGTGATATGGATCGTATGGCAGATGATCAATGTTATTATGTCCCGATTTGCGATCACAATGGCGGTATGTTGAACGATCCAGTCGCAATCAAACTGGCGCAGGATCATTATTGGTTGTCGCTGGCAGATGGTGATTTATTGCAATATGCGCTTGGGCTGGCGATTGCATCGAATTTGGATGTTGAAATTGTCGAACCCGATGTGTCCCCGCTTGCAGTACAGGGACCCAAGGCAGATGAACTGATGTCCCGTGTATTTGGCGATGCGGTGCGCGACATTCGTTTTTTCCGCTATAAACGCATGGCGTTTATGGATACGGAATTTGTGGTTGCGCGTTCTGGGTGGTCCAAACAAGGCGGATTTGAAATCTATGTAGATGGTACGCAGTACGGTATGCCGCTTTGGGATGCATTGATGGCGGCTGGTCAGGATTTGAATGTGCGTGCAGGCTGTCCAAACCTGATCGAACGGATCGAAGGCGGTTTGTTGTCGTATGGATCTGACATGACGCGCGATAACACACCGATCGAGGCAGGCCTGAGCAAATTTTGCAATTCGCCCGAGGATTACATAGGAAAATCCGTGATCGAGGCGCAAAAAGAAAATGGTCCCCCCCGTCAAATTCGCCCGATTGAGATTTCGGGCTCAGGGGACTTGCCTCATAATGCGTCCGGTTGGTCGGTTTATGTGGATGGCAAAAATGTGGGCCTTATCGCATCGGCCACATGGTCACCTGATTTCAATACCAACGTCGCAATCGGGATGATTGATGCGGGCTATTGGGATGCTGGACAAGAGTTAATCATAGACACGGGTGCGGGCGAACGCCGCGCGCAGATCAAAGACAAATTTTGGATTTAAGAAAGTAGGAGGATCAGATGTTTAATGCATTAGTGGTCAACAAAGATGAAGAAAGCGGCAAAACATCCGCCGCCGTTGAACAAGTAAGCCTAGATCAACTGCCCGAAGGCAATGTTGTGGTGAACGTTGAATATTCAACAGTTAACTACAAAGATGGCCTTTGCATCGGTCCAGGCGGTGGTTTGGTGCGCGAATACCCACATATTCCTGGCATTGATTTGGCTGGAACCATCGAAAGCTCGGATGATCCACGCTACAGCGCAGGGGACAGTGTTGTCCTAACGGGTTGGCGCGTGGGCGAGGTGCATTGGGGTGGCTATTCCCAAAAGGCCCGCGTGAATGCCGATTGGCTGGTGCCATTACCCAGTGGATTATCATCACGTCAGGCGATGGCAGTGGGCACTGCGGGATTCACTGCGATGTTGGCTGTTATGGCGCTTGAGGATCATGGGTTAAAACCCGATCAGGGTCCTGTTTTGGTAACGGGCGCTGCGGGTGGTGTTGGATCTGTTGCAACGGCGATCCT
>CAXABH010000317.1:0-3044 GCA_963966925.1 uncultured Rhodobacterales bacterium | reverse complement strand
GCGGCATAAATTCGGGTCTACCCAAACTGTAGTTGATCTCCTATAGTGCCTGTGGATAAGTGGGCGTAGCGACCCCTTTTGTGGTGTTGTCGCGCGAAAAGTTCAAGAAAGGTGCAAGCATGCGTTGTCCGTTTTGTGGGAATATCGACACTCAGGTCAAAGATTCACGTCCAGCTGAAGATCACGTTTCAATCCGGCGTCGTCGATTTTGCTCTGCCTGCGGTGGTCGTTTTACCACCTATGAACGCGTACAATTACGCGACTTGGTCGTCATTAAATCAAGTGGACGCCGCGAGGATTTTGAACGCGAGAAATTAGAACGTTCAATTCGCATTGCGCTGCAAAAACGCCCTGTTGAACATGAGCGCATGGAACAAATGATTTCTGGCATTGTGCGTCGTTTGGAAAGCATGGGTGAAACCGACATTCAGTCAAATATGATCGGGGAAATCGTGATGGAGGCCTTGGCCCGCATTGATACGGTGGCCTATGTGCGTTTTGCGTCAGTTTACAAAAATTTCCAAGAGGCGGACGATTTCGATAAATTCGTCTCTGAACTGCGTCCAAAAACAGCAGAAGAAGAATAACCCATGTCTCATGAACGTTTTATGGCGCACGCGCTTGCCCTTGGGCGGCGTGGGCTTGGGCGTGTGTGGCCCAACCCTGCTGTTGGATGTGTTGTTGTGCAAAACGGGCGGATTGTTGGGCGCGGGTATACACAACCGGGTGGACGCCCCCACGCAGAAACAATGGCCTTGGCCCAGGCGGGTGATGCGGCGCGGGGGGCGACGGTTTATGTTACATTAGAACCCTGTTCCCATCATGGGCAAACGCCGCCTTGCGCACAGGCGCTGATTGATGCGGGTGTGGGGCATGTGGTTGGGGCCATTTTGGACAGTGATCCACGCGTAAATGGGGCAGGATTTGATATGTTGCGCAGGGCCGGGATTAAGGTAACGACGGGTGTCTGCGCAGACATGGCAGCGCAGGATCACGCAGGATTTTTTGCAAAAACCACCCAAGGGCGCCCGTTTGTCACACTAAAGCTTGCCAATAGTTTTGATGGGCGCATCGCGACGGCCAGTGGGGATAGCCAGTGGATCACGGGACCACAGGCACGGCGCGTTGTGCATGGAATGCGGGCCACTCATGACGCGGTTTTAGTGGGTGCGGGGACAGTGCGTGCAGATGATCCAATGCTAACTGTGCGGGGATTGGGTGTGGCGCATCAACCCGTTCGCATTGTTGTGTCCCGAAAATTGGATATACCGATTGAAAGTGCGCTGTGGCATAGCATCCAAAATGCCCCACTGTGGATATGCCACAGTGATGAAGCGCCGCTGGAACGTATCCGCGCATGGAAGGATCGGGGGGCGTCTTTGATCGAGTGCAGTGTTGAACATGGGCGGGTTTCAGTTACCGCATTGATGCAAAAACTGGGCGAACGGGGTTTGACCCGCGTATTTTGTGAAGGGGGCGGAACACTGGCGGCCTCTTTACTGCTTGCCGATGTTGTGGATCATCTAGTGGGCTTTCAGGCTGGTGTTGTGATCGGTGCCGAAGGTCAACCTGCGATAGGTGCGTTGGGATGTGGAAAACTGGCTGAGGCGCCGCGATTTTCGCTTAAATCGACGCAGGCGATCGGTGTTGATGTCATTCATACATGGCAACGTTTATCGGCATAATTTAATGTGCGGATCAGACATGATGCTGAATGTTTGATGCATTAAAGTTTCCCAAAACCCTTACCGCCAAAATGGATCAGCAGAGGCAAAAATGCCCTGTACCTTGGACAGCAGCCGATAAAAGGGTGCAGGGCGTGGTAATCCATCGGTTTCAAGGCGGTGTATAATCCCCTCAACTGTTGTGATGGATTTCGTTACGGGATCCCAGTAACGTGGATAATCGATCAGTGTGCGATGTACCAATTTTTCAATAGTGATCTGCCTTTGCCGTCGCACAGGGGTTTTGCCCACATCCGTGGTCAAGCCCCATCCTGCATAAAATGGTGTGCCATAGGTGGTGACATTGCGCCCGCGTAACAATGCCTCAAACCCTGTAAGGGATGTGATTGTGTGAACTGCATCTATTTGCGCTAAAACATCGCTGATATTGCCATTTTCCAAAATTTGATCGCAAAATTGCAATGCCTGCTTTGGGTCGATGTGCCCCTTGCGCAGGCCTGCTATGACATCTGGATGGGGTTTGTACAGAATGACCGCATCGGGATGATTGGCGCGTACATTACGCAGCAGGTCCAAATTTGTGCGCACTTTATCCGCGCCCAGTTGGATCGACGCGTCATCCTCGACCTGTCCTGGAACCAAAATACGATGACCCTGTGGTACGTCGGATTGGGCGCCCGTTAGATTATATTTGCTGATATTATTTTTGATCAGACGCGCAATCAATTTTTCAACGCGGATCAATTGATCGCGCCGCAGGTCGGGTCCATTTTGCAGCAGGCTTTCCAAATCGCTGGACCGAGTGGGGTCATAATAAATACCCTTTTGATCCAGGCAGAGTGAAAGGGCAGGCACCAATTCTGCACCCAGTCCGCGTGAGCGGACAAAACCATCCTCAACACAATAGCCAGTTGTATTTGCAGTTTGCGCGCCCCATGTCATTGTCGATCGTTTGGGATCATCGCCATCAAATTTCATATCGCCATAAGCACCGAAAATGCGTTTGAAATGGGCCCGTTTCCACAGACGTATATTTTTGGCATTCCACCCTTGTGCATCCTGTTGATAGGCGCGCGATTTCGCCTCTAACTCATCCAGAACCGTTTCAAGGGGGCATAGCGTGTCTGTGATTGGATCATACCATTTGGGATATTTGATCATCGCACCGACAAACAGTTGCGCGCGTGTCAGGGGGCGCTGACGCCGATCTATTGGAAAATAATCCTGCGTTAATCCCCAGCCTGCATAAAACGGTTTGCCGAACACGTGGGGTTTGTGTCCTGCAAGGATTGCCTCAAACCCCATGGTTGAGGAAACCGTATAAACAGCAATAGCGTTTTCCAACATGTCCCACGCAGC
>CAXABH010000316.1:0-3046 GCA_963966925.1 uncultured Rhodobacterales bacterium | reverse complement strand
CTCTGAAGTGATCCTAACCAATGCGCAGCTGATCCTAAAGGATGAGATTGTTCAGGGGACTTTGATCCTGCGTGACGGAAAAATTGCAGCGATTGATCAATCGGGTACGGCCGTTCCAACCGCCGAGGATTTAGAAGGACGCTATGTTGCGGCGGGTCTGGTCGAATTACATACCGATAATTTAGAACGACATTTGGAACCACGCCCAGGTGTGCACTGGCCCGAACGCGCGGCGGTTCTGGCACATGACGCGGAAATGGCAGGTTGTGGGGTGACAACGGTGTTTGATGCGATGCGCGTTGGATCCCTGTCTACTGGGCGCGGAAAATACGCCCCCTTTGCCCGTGGGTTGGCCGATCATCTGTTGTCTTTGATTAAGGATGATCGGTTAAAGATCAAACATCTTATCCATTTGCGCGCA
Source organism: uncultured Rhodobacterales bacterium (assembly GCA_963966925.1). Classification (GTDB taxonomy): domain Bacteria; phylum Pseudomonadota; class Alphaproteobacteria; order Rhodobacterales; family Rhodobacteraceae; genus HIMB11. The sequence goes on along the minus strand of CAXABH010000316.1, from coordinate 2,625 downwards.
GAAATTTGTGCGCATACCTTAGTCGAGGAATTGGCCGCGTTTTCCAATCAGGATCATGTGGGTATTGTCAGCGTAATGGATCACACACCGGGTCAACGACAATTCCGCGATCTTGAAAAATACAAAACCTATATCATGGGAAAGCGTGGCATTGACGCAGCAGCGTTTCAAACATTGGTGGATGTGTCCATAAAGGCACGTGATGACTGCGGCGCCAGCAATGAAAACGCAGCCTGTGCTGCTGCTGCTCGGCTTGGTGCGGTGATGGCCAGTCACGATGACACAATAGTTGAACACGTTGAAAATTCTGCGAGTCGTGGCATGAAGTTGGCCGAATTCCCCACAACGATAGAGGCCGCGCGCGCCTGTCGTGAACGGGGCGTTGCGATTATGATGGGGGCCCCCAATTTAATGCGTGGTGGATCCCATTCTGGGAATGTGTCCGCACTTGAATTGGCCCAGCAAGATTTGTTGGATGTGATTTCATCAGATTATGTGCCTGCGGCCTTGTTGCAATCGGCGCTGATGTTGGCGCAATTATGGGGGGATTTGCCACGTGCTATGCGCACGGTATCCACAAACCCCGCATCTGCTGCAGGGTTGCAGGACAGGGGACGGATCGCAATCGGGCAACGGGCGGATTTGGTGTGTTATGACCCACTGGGGGACATGGGCGTGATCACACGTGTGATTAGTGACGGGAAAATTGTTGCCTAGTGTAATCGCAGTCTAAAAACCACGCTGCCTTACGCTTTCGTGAAAAAAATTCACGGCTGATGGGGCTAGGGGACTTGACGATCTGTTAATTTAGGCAACATGTAAGGGCAGAAACCACTTTCATTAAAAGGGGGCCCCAAATGGCTTTTGAACTTCCTGATCTCCCATACTCACATGATGCGCTTGCGGATCTTGGTATGTCTCAAGAAACGCTTGAGTATCACCATGATCTTCACCACAAAGCATATGTGGACAACGGCAATAAATTGATCGCTGGTACCGAGTGGGAAGGTAAATCTGTTGAGGATATTATCACTGGTACATATCAGGCGGGCGCAGTTGCACAAAACGGTATCTTTAACAATGCATCTCAACACTGGAACCACGTGCAGTTCTGGGAAATGATGGGGCCAACAGGCCGCGACATGCCGGGTGAGCTGGAAAAAGCAATCGTAGAAAGCTTTGGTTCTGTTGATCAATTCAAAGCAGACTTTTCAGCCGCGGGCGCAGGTCAGTTTGGATCTGGCTGGTGCTGGTTGGTCAAAGACACAGATGGCAGCCTAAAAGTGACGAAAACAGAAAACGGTGTGAACCCGCTATGTTTTGGTCAAACAGCATTGTTGGGCTGTGATGTTTGGGAGCACTCATACTACATCGATTTCCGCAACAAACGTCCAGTTTATCTGACAAATTTCCTAGATAACTTGGTAAATTGGGAAAACGTCGCAAGCCGCATGTAAGGTTTCGCGTATTCACAAATTTTGGCCCTATGCGCGGATATGCGGATAGGGCTTTTTCATGTCTTTGTCGGTGGTGGCAGCTGGGTTGGGCTTAGCTAAGCTGGGCAGAGATATAGTGCGCGGTGTCAGATGCATCCGCTTTTACAGCGAATAAATCGCGCAATGATGTATCGGCAAATCCGCATTTAATCATGTGATCCATCAGGGCGATCAGCGGATCCCAATACCCATCAACGTTCATTAAAACGATTGGTTTGTTGTGCAATCCCAATTGCGCCCAGGTGAGGACTTCGAAAAATTCATCCATTGATCCCGCGCCACCTGGCATGACGACAATGGCGTCGGCGTTCATGAACATCACCTTTTTGCGTTCATGCATGTTTTCGGTCACGACATAGCGGGTTAGGTCAGTTTTTCCCACTTCTGCCTTTACCAGATGGGTAGGTATCACGCCAAAGGTGTCTGCACCTGCGCCTTGGGCTGCGCGGGCCACTGTGCCCATCAATCCAACGTCCCCGGCGCCATACACCAGTCGCCATCCATTTTGTGCAATGGCCTGACCAAGGGCTGTTGCCTGTTCAACATATGACGTGCGATCCCCAGCACGTGATCCGCAATAGACACAAACTGACCGTAATCCCATGATCTAACCCCTTTGAAATGATAGCTTCCTTTTGACCTTGTCTACTTTGGTTGCTATGAACCCTCAACTGGAAATATAGTTTTGACCACTGGGTCATATGGGGGACGAGGCATGAAATTATCACAAGGCCTATGGGCTGTGATTGCTGTTGTGGTTGCAGCAGGGCTGGGTGCGTATATTTGGATAACGGGTCAGGGTACTGCCCCCCAAGTGGACGCAGGTGTTAAACAAACTGTATCTGCCACGCCCCAAGCTGAAACCGCCCCTGTTACGGCAACCGCGGAACCCGCGCCCCCTGTCGAATCAATCACTCGAAAAAGCAAATCATACTTTGCATTTCCATTTGAACTGAATCCATACAACAAGACGTTTCCCGATGCCATTTGCATAGCTCCTGTATATTCCCCAATATTTATTTCTTTAGCCCAAATCAGATTTCCGGCAGCATCAAGTTTTAGATACCAACTATCCGCAAAGGTTTGCTTTCCAACCATGAGCACTCCTCCATCCGCCATTTGCAAACAC
>CAXABH010000315.1:0-3048 GCA_963966925.1 uncultured Rhodobacterales bacterium | reverse complement strand
TGAAAGCGTTCTTGCCTTGCCTGGCAACATCATAATCGTTAGCCACACTTTGGTTGAGGATCATGACACACCTGACGTGCTGGCGGGCTACTTACTGCAGCTTGACCTCGTTTCAGAACCTCGGGATATGTTACAGCAGCTGTTACAGAGCGCGGGGATCGTGCCAACCTTTCGTTTGCTGACAACAGGCCATTTACCCCAAGCGACATTGGCGGAATTTGCAAAAGGACTGTTGAACAGCGCCGCGATCATCCCAGATGACACGCGGTTGATTAATGCCCTATATGAGCAAGAGGTTGCAATAACACCCTATGCAGTGGCACGCGATATTACAGGCCAAGAAACCGCGCGCCTCTTGTCCGCAGAAACCACGCGCCCAAGCCCCGCACGCCCCGTTTTGAACGACACCCTGTGGGTCGGGTTACAAGGGATTTGCGGCGGGTAACACATTGGTTTTGCAACAAAATGCATCGGCTACTTCACATAGGCATCGGCAAACCCAGCATCCCGCGCACGTTCCAACGCGCGGCGCAACTGTGTGACATCTGAAAACGGTCCCGCCAATATCAAATTCAGCTGCGATCCGTTGCGATCAACCACGCGATGCTCCACAGGTAAACCCGCCTGCGTAAGGCGTTTGCCCGCGCGATCAGCATTCGCAGATCGCCCATAGGCACCCACCTGAATATAACGCCCCACCAGCCCAAGTGTTTTGGCCGTTTTAGGTGCAACGTTGCGTGTTGAAACGCGCGCTGTGACCCCGCCTGTATTCGCAGGTGCCATTTCGATTGCACCATTTGATTTCACGTCCAAATCCAAATCATCCATCGCGTTCACGTAATTCAGCAAATCATTTCGCGATTGAAAGGGGTAGACCAACTTAGACCAGGCGGCGCGCTCTGGGGCGGTGGCAACATTGCGATGTTTGCGCGGCACGGTATTGGTCCAATGCTTCGTGGTTTGGATCATGCCTGATACCTTTTGAATACCGCGATTTGGGTTCAAACGATCATCATTCCAGGCAACTTTGTACCCCGCTGGGATCTGAAAATCTCCACCGCTGGGACGAATTATTTTGGTGGTGGGCTCCACGCGGATTGGGTCCGTGACTGTCGTGCGCATGGGTTCTGGGGCGGCGCGAAGCACAGGTTGCGCCTGACGTTTGGGACGCAGAATGCTGGCCAGAGCGGTTCCAAAAGATGCGCCATTTTGGGCCCTTGGTTTCGGGGCCAATGCGCGTGGTTTAGCTGTCACAATTGGATCATCATTGGTAATTTCAACAGGTGTCACCGAAGCCGGTGCCTGGGTCGCTGCGACCTGCGCACGTTCGTTTGCCGACATGCTGGGCGGCAGACCGCAAACCTGACGACGTTGTCGCGTCACGCGGGGGACCCAACGTGCGGGCCCGCTAAAGCCGACGCGGATAAAGGCGCAGCCTTGGCTATCCACATATTGCATTCCTGTAAAATTGCTGGGGGGGGTTCTGCGGGAACTGAATCCACACCTGCGCCAGACGCCATCAGTGGCATACATACCACTAGCGCGGCGACACAGGTTGCACCTATGCCACGAATATCCACTCTGCCTACCTCGACTTTTTGTCGTTATTATTGACGTAAGTATGTAGGAAGTGGCGAATCGAATCAAGTGGTGATGAACGAATCGATACGATTCGCTATTTTGTGCCGAACATCCGATCCCCTGCATCGCCCAGACCAGGAACGATATACCCCTGTTCATTCAGATGGCTGTCCAATGCCGCAGTGACGATTGGGACGTCTGGATGGGCCTCTTTCATGCGCTGTACGCCTTCTGGCGCCGCCAGTAGGCATAAAAACCGTATATCCTTGGCCCCCGCTTGTTTCAGTAGATCAATCGCTGCAACCGATGAATTGCCCGTGGCCAGCATAGGGTCCACTGCAATTGTCAGTCGCTCCCCCAATCCTTGGGGAACTTTGAAATAATACTGAACCGGTTTAAGCGTGTCTTCATCACGATATAGGCCCACAAACCCGACCCGAGCAGAGGGCACAAGCTCCAGTATGCCATCCAATAACCCATTGCCAGCACGTAAAATCGACACTAGAGCCAGCTTTTTCCCACCAATCACAGGTGCGTCCACAGCCATCAGCGGCGTTTCAATTTGCCGTGTCGTCATGGGCAAGTTACGCGTCACCTCATACGCCAATAACTGACTTATTTCACGCAACAATTGCCGAAACACTGCCGTTGATGTGGCCGTGTCCCGCATCAGCGTTAATTTATGTTGAACCAAGGGGTGATCGACGATTGTTAGGTGTTGATCCATGATTTCCGTACCTTTTCACGCAGGGTTTTCTTAGTCTCAGCATCACAAAAGGCTGCATCAACCGCATTTTCGTTCAAAATACAAAATTCCGCAGCATCCCAACCAAAGGTATCCGCCAGCATATCGTATTCGCGCGTCAAATTCGTATGGAAAAAGGGAGGATCATCCGTAGAAACGGTTACACGGACAGATTGATCAAACAACGTCTTGATCGGGTGATCCGCCCAGTTGGGCGCAACATCAACCCCCAAAGCAACGTTCGAGCCTGGGCATACCTCAAGCGTGATTTGACGCGCTTTGATCTCTTCTATTAGTGCGGGATCCTTGATGCATTGCACCCCATGTCCGATGCGTTCGACGTTTAAATCATTGATGGCCTCGCGCATGCTTTGGGGGCCGCCCCATTCGCCCGCATGTGTTGTCAGCCGTAATCCTGCCTCGCGCGCCATGTCAAAGGCATAGGCGAAATCACCCTGATGCCCAACGCTTTCGTCGCCGCCCATACCGAAACCCGTTAGAAAATCACCCGCAGTTTCGGCGGCGCATAGGCCTGTTTTTTTGGCCTGCTCAGGTCCCATGTGGCGCACACAGGTGGCAATACCCCGCATGAGGATACCATGTTTTTGATGGGCATGATTGGCCGCCTCTTCGATCGCGGATAAATAATCGCGCCATGCGGTGACATCAGAATTTCCACAAAAATCAGGGGCCAAAAATGTTTCTGTATAGATCACACCATG
>CAXABH010000314.1:0-3068 GCA_963966925.1 uncultured Rhodobacterales bacterium | reverse complement strand
GGCATACGAGATGCCAATACGTGACTGGAGTTCAGACGTGTGCTCTTCCGACTGGATGGACCTGGTCCACGAAGGTTAACGTTATAAAAAAAGACCCGAGCAAAGCTCGGGTTAGTCCAACAGGGAGGAAGCATATCTATTCCCGGATATGCACGGGGTTCGTCTCATCTTACAACTTATATAACGTCAACATGCTAACAAATATTATACATTACGTTAACATAGCATATCATCATGATACTAATTTGTATCCACCAGATTCGGTCACAAGAAGGCGCGCGAGTGACGGATCTGGTTCTATTTTTTGACGTAAGCGATAAATATGCGTTTCCAAAGTATGCGTTGTTACACCCGCATTGTACCCCCAAACTTCATGTAACAATTGCTCTCTTGGTACGACACCTTCGGTCGAACGATGTAAGAATTTCAATATGTTAGTTTCTTTTTCCGTCAGTCGGATTTTTTTACCATCTTCAGTCGTTAACACTTTGGCACTTGGTTTAAAGATGTATGGGCCTATCGCAAATGTGGCATCCTCGGATTGTTCGTGCTGTCGTAATTGGGCACGAATCCGCGCCAACAGAACCGGAAATTTAAACGGTTTCGTGACATAATCATTTGCACCTGCATCCAATCCTAGGATGGTGTCAGAATCGGTATCATGACCCGTCAACATGATAATCGGCGATTTGACACCATGTTTACGCATCCATTTACACAATTCGCGACCATCTGTATCGGGTAGGCCAACATCCAACATAATCAGATCGTAATCAGCACCCTTTGCATGCACCTGCGCCTCTTGGCCGTTCGCTGCCTCGGCAACATCAAACTCATCCAATAGGATCAACTGCTCGGCCAAGGCTTCGCGCAAATCATCGTCATCATCAACAAGCAAAATATTTTTAAGCTGTGCCATTATAAACTCCTGTTGCACCAAACATGGCCACCCAATTATTGTTTCACAAGGTTCGATCTTTGATTTCACATCAATGTGTCGAAAAGCATGATTTTTGAAACATTTCCTGTAGTAAATGAAACATTCTGCCGTTCCCCTTATCCTATTTTGAGGCTACACCATGAGCATGAGCATCTTTGGCCTGAACATAAAACAACGGCTTGCCCGTGCGCGCGCTGATCTTCGAATGGGCGCGCCTGTGGTGATTGTTGGATCCTCTGCGGTCCTTGTTTATTCGGCCGAAGTTCTGGACCAGCCTCGTTTCAAAAATCTAACAGAGCATTTCAATCACATCAGATTGGTCGTTACCGCGCGCCGCGCCGAAACGTTAAAGGTGGCATGTTATGATGGGGATTTTGCACAACTTTCGATCCCAGATGATCGGGATTTAAGATGGTTAAAAGCGGTCGCAGATCCATCACGTGATTTGTCAGCGGGACCGTTAGGGCCATTTCAAGTGTTGCGAGACAGCGCCCTTGGACAAGAGAAAAGCGCGCTTGCACTCTTAAAGTCAGCTGAACTTCTGCCTGCGGCGGTTCTGTGTGAGCTTAAACAACCAGCAGAGTTTGCTGATACACACGGGCTAAGCCTGTTACATGCCAAAGATATCGACGAAGTTGTCCTATCACATCCACATTTCACAGATATGATTGCCGCGCGTCTGCCGACGCAAGACAGTGATCAGGGGCGATTACACGTCTTTCGCCCGCCGACTGCGGATCAGGAACATTATGCCATGGAAATTGGACGTCCAGATCGCGCAAAACCGGTCTTGGTACGACTGCATTCCGCGTGTTTTACCGGCGATGTACTGGGCAGCCTGAAATGTGATTGCGGTCCACAGTTACGCAGCGCACTGTCACAAATGGGGAGCGAGGGCCAGGGCGTTTTGCTATACCTGAATCAAGAAGGGCGCGGCATCGGGTTAACGAACAAAATGCGTGCCTATGCGCTTCAGGACAAAGGTTTTGACACGGTAGAGGCCAACCATCGTCTGGGATTTGAAGATGACGAACGTGATTTTCGCATTGGTGCTGCGCTGTTACGTGAAATGGGAATTTCGCAAATCCGCCTAATGACAAATAATCCCAGAAAAATTGAAATGATGGAAAAACAGGGGATTACGGTTGTTGAACGCGTGCCGCTAATTGTTGGGGAAGGCGCCGAAAATCGCGCCTACCTTGCGACCAAGGCGGCAAAATCGGGCCATTTGTTATAATGCACATGACATTAACCCCCCAAGGTTTGCGCATGGGAAACCGCACCTTTCCTTGTAGTATTGGGCGGGGCGGTCTGACCCAGCATAAACGTGAAGGGGATGGTGCAACACCTGTTGGTCATCACGGGATTGTTGGCATGCTTTATCGTGCTGACCGTATGGCGCGCCCAACCGATTGGGCCATACCGATTAAACCGTTTGATTTATGGTCAGACGATGTGCGCGATCGTGATTACAATATGATGGTGCGCGCACCACATCCCTATTCACACGAACCACTGCATCGCGCAGATCCAATGTATGATTTGGTAATTCTGACTGATTGGAACTGGCCCTACCCTGAAAAAGGCATGGGATCTGCCATTTTCATTCACGAATGGCGACGCCCACATGCCCCCACCGCTGGTTGTGTCGGGCTTAGTCGCGCCCATTTATTATGGGTCGCACGACACATACAACATGAAACGCGACTGATTATCCCGCCGTTGGCACCCGCGCTCCGAAAATAGCGGAACCAACACGAATGTGCGTTGCCCCAAATTCGATCGCCTTTTCGAAATCGTCTGACATTCCCATGGACAGCCCTGACAATCCGTTGCGTTCGGCCATTTTTGCCAATAGTGCGAAATGCAAACTTGCCTCTTCCTCAACAGGGGGAATGCACATCAATCCCTTAACAGGTAGATCAAGCGCGCGACATTCGGCCACGAACGCATCTGTATCAGATGGTAGAATGCCCGCCTTTTGCGGTTCTTCACCTGTATTAACCTGAATAAAAATGTCGGGTGATGCGCCGCGTTCCTGCGCCAGTCGTGCCAAGGTGGCAGCTAATTTCGGACGATCAACGGAATGAATCGTTCCAAATAATTCAACGGCTTGACGCGCTTTATT
>CAXABH010000313.1:0-3098 GCA_963966925.1 uncultured Rhodobacterales bacterium | reverse complement strand
GGAATTTGGCTGGGCATCCGCACGCTTTGACGATGTGCTAAATTGGGTCCCCGCACGCATTAGCATGCTATTGATCGTCGCGTTTGCCAAACGGCCCATAAATTTAAAGGCAATCATATCCGAAGCCAAGCAACACAAATCACCCAACGCTGGTTGGCCAGAGGCTGCAATGGCACGGGCAATTGATGTCGCATTGGCGGGTCCGCGCAGTTATGATGGTAAATTACAACAACTCCCTTGGGTCAACGAAACGGGCAGACAAAACATCACTGCAAACGATGTCGATTCCGCAACGCGCATCTTATGGCGCGCATGGAACCTGGCCTGGGTTTTGATCATCGTTGTATCTGTCCTGTAATTCCCCATATGCAGATCAGGTTTTGATTGTTACCGTCTGCTAAATCTATTTCAGGAGCTTCGTGTGCGTTTTATATTTTCAATGCTTGCAACATTATCTCTGACATCTGCTCTCCACGCTGCAGGTTGCGGTGGATCATTCAATGGTTTTGTAAATGATCTTAAATTAGAGGCGCAAGATCTAGGATACTCAAAACGTCATGTGAATGATTTCTTTTCAAGTGTGGTCCAAGATCCCAAAGTCATTAAGGCAGACCGCTCACAAGGGGTGTTCCAACTTCCCTTTCTGGAATTTTCCAGCCGTCTCATCAGCAAACATCGCCGCGATCACGGTGCAAAAAACCTGAAAAAATATAAATCGGTTTTTGACCGGATCGAACGCAATTATGGAATTTCGCGTGGCGTACTGACCGCATTTTGGGCATTTGAAACGGACTTTGGCGCATTCCAAGGAATTTTAATACACTGAACGCCTTGGTGACACTTTCGCATGATTGTCGCCGTCCCGAACTATTCCGCCCCCAAGTCTTCGCAGCCCTCGAATTATTCACACGCGGTAATTTTGATCCCACCACAACGACCGGCGCGTGGGCGGGTGAAATTGGAATGGTCCAAATGCTACCAGGTGACATCATTGAAAGCGGGATAGACGGCGATGGGGATGGTCAGATCAATCTAAAAACCTCTGCTCCAGATGCATTGCTAAGTGGGGCGCATATGCTATCCAATTTGGGATGGTCTGCAGGTCAACCTTGGTTGCAAGAGGTGATCGTGCCAAACAATTTACCGTGGGTCGAAACGGGTTTGAACAAAACAAAATCTGTGCGTGAATGGCAACGTTTGGGCGTGTCCGCGCGCGAAGGACGCTTGGCAGATGCCTCGCTGCCTGCTTCTATCATCCTTCCTCAAGGCCACAAAGGACCCGCGTTCATCGCCTATCCAAACTTTCAGGTCTATTTTGAATGGAACCAAAGCTTTGTTTACGTCACAACTGCCGCCTATTTTGCAACGCGCCTTGAAGATGCTTCTCCGTACATTGCTGGATCACCAGACCCCGCGCTTTCTGGGGCTGAAATGAAACAGCTACAAATGCGGCTTCAGGCGCTTGGTTATAATGTCGGCAAAGTGGACGGAATTTTGGGCGCAAACACACGTGCCGCGGTTCAAGATATACAGCAAAAATTGGGACTGCCTGCAGACGCCTGGCCAACATATGAACTGCTAAACCGTCTCTAAAACGACGGGATGGCGGGTGGGGCGATGTGCGTCAGCACGAGCGGCGCGCGATATCCCGATCAGGCAACCAGTTGTTCCGCTTTCTTCAGATCAACGGATACCAACTGACTGACACCTTGCTCTTGCATCGTGACACCAAACAATCGATCCATTCGCGCCATTGTCACAGCATGGTGGGTGATGATCAGGAACCGCGTGTCCGTACGACGGCACATTTCGTCCAGCAAATCGCAAAACCGCGTGACATTCGCATCATCCAACGGTGCGTCAACCTCGTCCAACACACAGATCGGGGCAGGATTTGCCAAAAAGACGGCAAAAATTAACGCAAGCGCCGTCAGTGTTTGTTCGCCCCCAGACAACAGGGACAGCGTCGCCAGTTTTTTACCTGGTGGCTGGCACATAATTTCCAGACCTGCGTCCAATGGATCTTCACTTTCAACCAAAACCAAATTGGCCTCACCACCACCGAACAAATGCTTGAACAAATTTCCAAAATTCTCGTTGACTTGCTCGAATGCCGTCAGCAGACGTTCGCGCCCCTCGCGGTTCAAACCCGCGATACCCCCACGCAAAGCTTTAATCGCTTCTTCGAGATCCGTCTTTTCGTTCAACAGTTGAGTGTGTTCATGTTCAACTTCACGTGCATCTTCTTCTGCCCGTAAATTGACCGCTCCCAATGCATCCCTCTGCCGTTTTAGTCGATTGACCTCTGCCTCAACCTGATCGGACGGCGGCATTCGCTCAGCGTCCGTGTTCAGGTTTTCCAAAAGTGCTTCTGGCGTGGTTTCTAATACTTCTTGAATACGATCCTTCGCAGTTTGCACTGCTTCTCTTGCGGCTTCTGTGCGTGCTTCTGCAGCGGCCCGCACTTCCCTTGCCTCTGATGCGGCGCGTTCCAAATCACGCTCTTTGTTCATCGCTTCGCGCACATGCGTTTCTCCGATCGCCAGCTGATCTGCCGCAGCCTGTCGACGTTTTTCCGCGTCCTGAATAGCCTGACCCAAGGCATCGCGCTGCGTCGCAATCTCAGTTGGAACTGCTATTGCTGTGGTCAGTTCTACTTCTGCTTGACCTTTGCGTTCAAACAATTCAGCAGATCGCTTTTCCGCAGTTTCCAAACGATGCCGCCAACCGCTCAACTCTTTTGTGACTTCTTGGCTGCGACGGGTACGCGCCTCACCTTCACGACGCACCTCATCAAAACTTGATCGCTTGGTCATCATGGTCATCCGCGCGGCCTCAACGGTCATGCGTAAATCTTCGATTTCATCGCGCGCCGCTTCTAAATCACCCAAGGATTGCAACGCGTTTTCCGCTTCGTTGCGCTGACGTATGGCGACATTTGCCTCGTCTTCGTGTCTCTCAACTGCCAGCTTCAGGGTTTCAATACGCCCCTGCGCCATATCACGATCTGCTTCTGCACGGCTCATAAACCGTGTGGCCTCACCCACTTCGCGGTCTGCATCTCTGCGCGCATCGCGCGCTGCACGCCCATGGTCGGT
>CAXABH010000312.1:0-3100 GCA_963966925.1 uncultured Rhodobacterales bacterium | reverse complement strand
CAGGGGTATCATCCACGTTCCTGTGTTTGCCATCGCCAAAGCGACGTAAATCAATTGTTTCCAAGGCCCATTTTCGATCCTTGAGCGCGCGTCCAGTCAGGCTTTCGCCCAAGACGCCGGGAAAGGTATCGGGGAACAATGTGATAATTTGTGCGGTCCACACGCCAGACAGCCGTGGGTTTTGATCCATCAAATCCCGTGGCTTTAATGAGGCTGTGATTGATTTGCGCCCGTGTGATTTGCTGGGTGGAACACTCATTCCTGCTCCGGAAAAATGCCCAATGGTGGATCGGCCACGATGCGACCCAACTTTAGATCGACAGTTGGAACAGCCGTATTCGTAAAGGGCAGTAAAACAGTTGCATTGCTACTGGGTAATTTGATTTCCAATAGATCGGATGCACCATGATTGTGGACCGATTTCACATGTCCAAGGGCCGTGCCCCCTGTGTCAAATACCGCAAGTCCTTCAAGGTCAGAATAATAAAATTCGTCGTCTGGCAGAGCGGGCAAACGGGATCGGGGTACAAATAGTTTCGTGCCTTTGTTGGCGTCGGCCTCTTCTTTGCTGACAATCCCACTTACGCGGGCGGTTAGACCGTTTTTGGTTTGCCCTGTGATGACGACGTCAAATTCTTGTTGCTTATCTTCACTGACCAGCGGTGCCAGATCTGCAATCGCGTAGGGATCTGATGTAAAACTTTTTAGGCGCACCTCACCACGCACGCCAAACGCGCCGGCAATGGTTCCTACACACAGAAGGTCATCACTCATTGGTAATCCTTACACACCAGTTTGCGGTCGAAATCTGAGAGTTGCAGTTTAATATCAGGATTGCTGCATATCCTGTCAATGCTTGGCGAAAGGCGGGTGCGTTCGATCATTAGCCCCAGATATGTTCCCAGGGCTAATGTCAAAAGCAACATGAACGTTCGGATCGGTCCAAACATCGCAATCCTTTGCTAAATACCTGACCCGACACCGGGTCAGGTTGAGGGGTTTATTCCTCTGCTGCGGGTGCTTCTGCTGCAGCTTCTGCTGCCTCAGCTGCTTTCGCTGCTTTTTCTTCTGCGCGCTCTTGGGCTTTTTTGCCTGGAACCGCTTTGTTTGGGTTGTTACGTGTCTTCGCTGCGATCACGCCAGCTGCCTCAAGGAAACGGGATACACGATCAGTAACCTGTGCGCCTTGGCCCATCCAGTACTGAATGCGCTCTACGTTCATTTGGACACGCTCTTCGCTGTCTTTTGGAAGTAGTGGGTTATATGTGCCGAGTTTCTCAACATAGCGGCCATCGCGTGGCATGCGGCTGTCAGCTGCTACAATACGATAGAATGGGCGCTTTTTTGAGCCACCACGGGCCAAACGGATTTTCATTGCCATGATATGTTCTCCTTACGAAATGGCGGTCGGGGACATGTCCCCTAAGATTGATGTTGTTTGTGATGTTGAATGACTTCCTGAATGATGAAATTCAGAAATTTCTTAGCAAATTCAGGGTCTAAGTTCGCCTGATCTGAAAGCTCTTCGAGGCGAGCAATCTGCTTTGCCTCACGTGCTGGATCCGAAGGAGGCAGGTCGTGTTCTGCCTTAAGCTTGCCTACGGCTTGGGTATGTTTGAAACGTTCACCCAATGTATAAACCAAGATCGCATCCAAACGGTCAATGCTGTCTCGGTGTTCTTTTAAGACTTCGGCTGCGCGAATTACGGCATCTGACATCTTAGGATTTCCCCCAATTTTGGACGTCGGTAGTACGTCGGTATAACGTCGGTATTGCGTCGGTGTTTTTGATCATGACAACACCTCTGCGGGGCTTGGATGACGAAACAGCATATCCTCGCCCATGTGTATATTTTCATATGTTCGCTCATGTACCGCACCCATGCGTTCTGCCAAACGGATGGAACGGGTGTTGCCCGGAACAATGTTGCTGGTGATCGTTTCAAACCCTAAATCTTCATAGGCCCAGCGGCGCACACGGCACGCGGCTTCATGGGCGATACTGCGCCCTTCAAAGCCATCAAAAACCAACCAACCCACCTCGGGTTCTGGCCAGCCTTCTGGGTTCCATATGCCTGACATGCCAGCGGTTTCACCCGCCTTGGTTTCGATCATGAAATAGCCATAGCCATGCATTGCCCAGTGCCCAACATTTAGGGCAAACCAACGCCACGCATCCCCACGATTTGGCAGGGCACCAAAACCTGCGGCGCGATCCTCATCCTGTAAAAATGCAATCACTGCCTCTTGGTCCCGCGCCTCTGGGCCGCGCAGGATAAGATTATCAGAAAGCAATGTAGGAGCATTGGTGTACATGGATGGCCTATTTCTTCTTCGCAAATCCGGACAAACCAGGGGGCAATCCCATGCCGCCTAAGCCGGGTAGTTTTGCACCCCCCATGCCCATTTGTTTTGCCGCGGCCTCCATGGCTTTGGGGTCCATTTGGCTGGGGTCCATGCCCGCAGGCAGTCCGCCACCTTTGCCGAACATACCCTTCATCGCTTGTTTCAGCATGCCGCCTTTGCCCATTTTTTTCATCATGTCGGCCATCTGGCGTTGCATTTTCAGCAATTTGTTCAATTCGCTGACTTCCATGCCTGCGCCTGCTGCAATCCGTTTTTTACGGCTGGCTTGCAATAACTGCGGGTTGGCGCGTTCTTTTTTCGTCATCGAGTTGATCAGCGCAATCTGATGTTTGAACACTTTGTCATCAATGCCGGCTTTATCGATCTGCTTGGCCATTTTGCCCATACCAGGCAGCATGCCCATGATCCCTTCCATGCCGCCCATCTTCATCATCTGTTCCAGCTGGGCGCGCAAATCGTTCATGTTGAATTGGCCCTTTTGGAACCGCTTCATCATGCGTTCGGCTTGTTCAGCCTCAATTGTTTCTTGGGCCTTTTCAACCAAAGATACGATATCGCCCATACCCAAGATGCGGCCGGCAATCCGATCCGGTTCAAAGGTTTCAAGGGCGTCCATTTTTTCGCCCAAACCAACAAATCGGATTGGTTTGCCCGTAACGGCACGCATAGACAAGGCCGCACCACCACGGCCATCCCCGTCCATCCGTGTTAGCACAACGCCGCTGACGCCGGT
>CAXABH010000311.1:0-3107 GCA_963966925.1 uncultured Rhodobacterales bacterium | reverse complement strand
ATAAACAAGACACACTGATGCGAATTTAGACGGTTGCGCCCAATTCACGCAGAATCCATTCAGTTTGATTTACGCTTGGGCACAAACGGCAAAGGGGTGACAGGGATGCCGTCTTCGATTAGGGATTTGGCCTCTTCTGGTTTGGCTTCGCCAAAAATGGCGCGTTCAGGTGCGTCCCCCAGATGCATAGAGCGTGCTTCGGTCGCGAAATTTGTTCCGACGTATTCAGAATTCTCTTCAACTTGTTTGCGCATTTCTGCCACGGCATGTTCTGCTGCCGATTTTTCGGTTGGCAGTGTGGGTGCAGATGGTTCGTCTTTGCCTTTGGTGGTGCGCACGCGCGGGGCCATTATTGCTTTGGTGACCTTAGAAGATCCACAAACGACGCATAACACCATCCCATTGTCAGCCAATTTATCATAGGCATCCGCTGAGGCGAACCAGCTATCAAAACTGTGATCGTTTTCGCATTTTAGGGAATATTGGATCATTCAACGCTCATCACAAAGTGGTCTTTGAGATCTATACAGTTTTTGGGTGAAATCAAGAGAATCAATTTGTGAATTTCTGAGTTGAACAAAAAAGGGCGACCAATTGGCCGCCCTTTAAGTTTATGACTGTACGGATTTAGAAGTTCAGCGACAGATCTTTGTGATGTGATGTACAGGTTGCTAAGAATAGCGCCTGTTCACGTGTTAGATCCTCTTGCGCACGTGTGCCAATGTTGCCTTTGATGGCCTCTAGATAGGCCGCGACACCTGGGCGTATCTGAGTTTCGGCGGCGTCACGCCAAACAAGTTGATCCGCATAGGCCGCAAGCGCTTTTTCATATTGTTCCAAAGCAGTCTCACGATCTTTTTTGCGTTTGCTCATCGCCTTTTTCGCTTTGCCAAGTGCCTTTTTGACGTCATCTGCCCCTTCAACATCGCGGAAACGACGTTCAAGCGCCTTGGCTGCGTCCTCGGCAACTTCGAAATCAGCTGTTTCCAAAATAGGACGCAGTGCATTCAATTCGCCTTCCAGTGCTATAAATGCAGGGGTTGCATCCAGTGCCGCTAAAACGACTGCGGCATCTTCCCATGCTGTATCACCAGCGCGGCGATAGGCATTGCGCGCCTTGGTTTCTGCATCAGTTAGCTTTTTGAACGTTTCGTGCGCGGCTTCCCAACTGTCTGGAATTTGTGTTTCCAGTGCTGCTATTTCGTCGGACAAATGCGCCACTTCCGCCTCTAATTCGGGGCGTTTTGGATTATCGGCGTTCATACGGCTGGCCCGTTTTGCCAATTCATCCCGATGCTCTGCGATATTGCGGATTTGTTTTTCCAAACCTCGCACCAATGTCAGTTGTGGGCGATAGCCCGCTTCGGCATCTTTCACAGCGCTTGCTGTGGTTTGAATGCCTGCCAATGCCGCCAGCGACTTTTCTGCAGATTCGGTTGAACCCTCGATTGATTTGCCGATGAACTTTGGCATGCCATCAATATTGATGGTTTTTGCTGCATTGATTGCTGCCAGTGTTGCGCCTTGATCCGCAGCGATGGCATCTGTCACGAATTGATCCAAGCAGAACTGCAAACGCGGGTTGCGCGGGGGCGGGGCCGCCTCTGACAACAGGCTAGAGCGGTTTGGCAGATAATTCACCAACGGTGGATACAGACCCACGATGACCAATGCGATCAGCTGCAATGTGATAAAGGCCACAACACCGCGATACATTTGGATTGTTTTCACAACTGGGGGCGCAACGCCGCGTAGATAAAACAGCGCAAATCCAAATGGAGGCGTTAGGAAAGATGTTTGGATATTCAAACCAATCATCACACCCAACCAAACTGCTGTGATGTTTGCAGAAGGATCCGCCAGCAAAATGGGGGCCACGATCGGCACAACCACAACTGCGATTTCAATGAAGTCGAGGAAGAAGCCAAGGATAAAGATCACCAACATAACGATGACGAACTGTATCCAGAACCCACCAGGCAATGAGACCAGGAATTCACGCACCAACTCTTCACCGCCAAATGCACGGAAAGCTGCGGTTAACATGGCAGCGCCCAAAAGGATCACGAAAACCAATGCCGTTGTTTTCGCCGTTTCCATCATCACGCCGTTCAGCGTATCCTCGATCTTTAGGGCGCGATAGCCTGACCAAACAACACCGATCACGATTAGGGCAGTGCCCAATGCACCAATCCAGATACCTTGGAAATCTTCGGCTGTTGTGGCCGCTTTGACGTTCATATCATAGTTGGACAATGCAAAGGCTACGACAACCACGCCTGCAATTGCAGAAAACGCGGGGCCAAAGACGAACCTGTGGTTCCCCTCCAGCCGGTAGCCGGCCATGATCAACGCACCTGCTGCACCGATTGCGCCCGCTTGGTTCACAGTTGCGATCCCCGAAATGATCGACCCCAACACCAAAAAGATTAGCGCAAGTGGTGGAACAAGTGTCAATAAAACCTTGCCAAAGAAATTGCGATCATACGTACCCTCATACGGCACAGCTGGTGCCGCAGATGGTTTTAACAGGGCAAAGCCAAGGATGTAGATCATGTATATCCCGACCAACAATAGTCCTGGCACAAACGCGCCCAGGAACATTTCACCGGCAGATGTTGATCCCACATCGAACACAGATGGCATTTGCAACTCACCTGTGGAGTCTTTGTACAATGCTTTGCGTGCTGTTGATGCTTGGTCTGTGGCAGAGGCCAGTTGGTCCGCTAGAATAATCAAAACGATCGATGGCGGAATGATCTGACCCAACGTGCCCGAGGCCGCGATTGTACCGGTCGCTAGCGAAGGTGAATATTTGTTGCGCAACATCGCGGGTAGCGAAATCATACCCATCGCAACCACAGTCGCGCCAACAATCCCAGTTGTGGCGGCCAACAATGCACCCACAAAAACAACCGAAATGCCCAATCCACCTGGAACAGGGCCAAACAATTGCGCCATGGTCACCAATAGGTCTTCTGCGATTTTCGACCGCTGCAGCATGATGCCCATGAAAATGAACAGTGGGATGGCGATTAGGGTGTCACGTTCGACTTCCCAATAGACCCCCCTGAGGTTTAACACCCCAGCGGACAGCCATTCATATG
>CAXABH010000310.1:0-3110 GCA_963966925.1 uncultured Rhodobacterales bacterium | reverse complement strand
CGTGGTCGAAGTGATGGATCGTGTTCTGCCCGTAGAGGATGAAGAAATTTCAAAGTTCGCAAAAAAGCAGTTTGAAAAACAGGGGATGAAAATCCGCGAAAAAGCCATGGTTAAAAAGCTGGACCGTGGCAATGGTAAAGTAACGGCCCATATCGAACAGGGCGGCAAAACCACGACCGAAGAATTTGATACGGTGATTTCAGCCGTTGGTATCGTCGGCAATGTCGAGGATTTGGGGCTAGAGGCGCTTGGCGTCACCATTGATCGCACCCATGTTGTAACAGATGAATATTGTCGTACGGCTGTTGATGGCCTGTTTGCAATTGGTGATGTCGCAGGGGCTCCATGGTTGGCCCACAAAGCCAGTCACGAAGGTGTCATGGTCGCCGATCTGATCGCGGGGGAAAAGGTACACCCGATCAAACCAAACTCTATCGCGGGCTGCACCTATTGCCACCCCCAAGTCGCCAGCGTCGGGTTAACCGAAGCCAAGGCAAAAGAGGCGGGATATAAGATAAAAGTGGGCCGTTTCCCATTCATCGGCAATGGCAAGGCCATTGCACTGGGCGAACCCGAGGGAATGGTGAAAACCATTTTTGACGAAAAAACGGGTGAACTGTTGGGCGCACATATGGTGGGCGCAGAAGTAACCGAAATGATCCAAGGCTATGTCATAGGTCAGCAGTTGGAAACCACAGAAGAAGACCTGATGCACACTGTTTTCCCACATCCAACACTGTCCGAAATGATGCATGAATCTGTGCTGGATGCTTATGGTCGCGTCATTCACATGTAGGCGGCGGCAAAGTCGCCTGCCAATTTATCGACGGGCTGGATCAAAAAAATATGTTGGATAAAGAAAGAAGTTATCCAAACAGATGCATCCCCTTTGATGCAGTGTGAAAACCTTAGCCCATAAAATCAAAAAAGGCGCAGAAACCTGCGCCTTTTCCATGTCGTTTATTTGGTGTGACTACCCGCGACGGCGTCCACCACGACGACCACCACGGCCGCCTACTGTTGCATTGCCCGATCCTGCAGGTTTGTTGAACGCAATCCATTCACCGCCATGAGCGTCGTTATTTGTCAACAGGTTGGCGGCGCGGATGGCTTCCATTTCTTTGCCCGCGCGTGGCTTGGTTGAGCCAAGTCCAAACATTTGAACAAATGCCTCGTCGTCCATTTCGGCAGGCAGAATGATACCTGCGGCCTCAACTTCTGCTTTTTTCTCGGCTATCTTTTTCTGCGAGATGGGCAGGGCAACAGGGTTCATAATCGCTGATGTCATCCCCGCAGCCATCGCCATAGGCAGGAATGCGTTGTTGATGCCATGACGGTTTGGCAGGCCAAAGGAAATATTTGACGCGCCACATGTTGTGTTCACACCCAATTCCTCGCGCAGTTTACGCACCAATGCAAACACCTGGTTGCCCGCAGTTGCCATCGCACCGATCGGCATAACCAGTGGGTCAACAACGATGTCATGGGCTGGGATGCCAAAGTCAGCGGCACGTTCTACGATTTTCTTTGCCACGGCAAAACGTACCTCTGGATCCTCAGAAATACCTGTGTCGTCATTTGAAATTGCAACAACGGGGACGTTGTATTTTTTGACCAGCGGAAGAACAAATTCCAAACGCTCTTCTTCGCCTGTGACAGAGTTTAGCAATGGACGCCCTTCGGCCGCTTGCAAACCTGCTTCTAACGCCTCTGGAACCGAACTGTCGATACACAGCGGCACATCTGTTAACCCTTGAACCAGATTGATCAGCGCCGTCATAAGGGGCGGTTCGGTTTCATTTGGGTTTGGGTTTGAATTATACACAACGCCTGCGTTGATATCCAAAATATTCGCACCTGCCATGACCTGCGCCAAGGCATCTTTTTCAACGGTAGAATAATCACCCGCTTCTAATTCCGCAGCCAGCTTTTTGCGCCCTGTGGGGTTGATGCGTTCACCAATCACACAAAACGGTTGATCAAATCCCAGAACGGCCGTTTTTGTTTTTGATTCAACAACGGTTTTAACCATGTTTATTATTCCTTAAGATGCGTTTGCAGGGATGGCAGAGGTGCCACCATTGTTATGTGTCCAAACCGCGTTGGTTTTGATCCCACCTAAGGGGAAGAAATGGACGTGTGTGATATTGAAATCAGGATTGGCTGCCTTGTGCGCAGCAAGTTCTGAGAGAACCTGAGTTGGTTCATACGGCAATAGCAGTTTTGAAACATCCATTGCCCGTTTTTGCAACACCTTCAGGGATGGACCAACGCCACAGGCAATTGCAAACTTGATCAATGTTTGCAACTTTGCTGGACCCGCAATACCGATGTGGATTGGTAATGTAATGCCCGCCGCCTTTAGATCATTTGCCCAATCGATGATGGGGCCTGCATCAAATGCAAATTGCGTCGCAATTGCCATCTCTGCATCGGTGGTTTCATTAAACTTTTGTTTCCATTGAAGGGCAGCATCCACGTTTTTCATGGATCCATCTGGATCGATGTCTTTGTTACCCTCTGGGTGGCCCGCGACGTGCAGCCGTTTATATCCGGCCTTGTCAAACAACCCCGTTTCCAAAAGCTGCATTGAGCTGTCGAAATCACCATGTGGGTTTGTAACGCCACCTGCCAGCAATAGTGCCTGTTCAACGCCTGCTTCGCCTTGGTACTGCGCGATCCAGTTTTCCAGTGTTGCGGCATCCTTAATGATGCGCGCAGGAAAATGTGGCATCACATCATACCCTTCGTTTGCGATCCGCTTGGCTGTGGCAACCATGTCTTCGATTGGGGTACCTTCGATGTGGGCAATGTAAACGCGTGTACCCTTGGGCAAAAGTGCGCGAAAATCTTCTACCTTTTCTGCGGTGCGCGGCATCACCTCGATTGAATATCCCTGCAGTAAGGATTCCATTTCGGGTGAAACGTTTGTGTCTTCTTCTGACTTCTTTGCGAAATTAAAAAGCGCCATTGTTTACGCCTCCCGTCCATTGTTGTCGATCAGCGCCTTTATGCGCTCTAAATCGTACTCTGCCTCAATCCGAAGTGCGGTGGTTTCTGCCGCCTCTTCTGGTGTTCCCTCGACTTGAATAGGGTCCGCTTTGCGCCAT
>CAXABH010000309.1:0-3117 GCA_963966925.1 uncultured Rhodobacterales bacterium | reverse complement strand
GTATGCCGCTTGCCAATGCGTCATTGCTGGATGAAGCCACTGCCGCTGCAGAAGCGATGACGCTCATGCAACGTATGAACCGAAAATCCAAATCTAAGCGATTTGTCGTTGCCAGTGACTGTCATCCTCAGACCATTTCATTGGTTGAGACACGTGCTGAACCACTGGGTATTACCGTTGAGATTATCGATCCTGGCGAACTCATCAATGTAACTGATGCCTTCGGCGTACTGGCCCAATATCCAGGCACCTACGGCCATGTCCGAGACCTAAGCAGTGTCATTGATCACTGCCACGAGCAGGGTGCCCTAGTTGGTGTCGCGTCTGATTTACTAGCCCAATAAACAGGTCACCTGCCCCGGCATCACTGTTAAGGAAACATCGCGCACCACATCTGTATCGCCAAAACGACGCGTCAGATTTTTAATCTCTAATCTGGGTATCGATTGCACTGCCTACTGCCTTTTCCGATAAAACTTATCAGGATTGCGCATGTGGATAACAGCATCGCACAACCGACGCAACCATCGCAGCACCAGTTCCCAACACGCACATCACAATACATAGTCACATATCCCCACCACGATTCGGCGGGGACTAGCGGAAAATCACATGTGATAAAGAATGATCACATCGTCATATTGGTGGCACCGCCATCCAGCATCACGTTTTGTCCCACCATAAAGCCCGCATGCTGCGAACACATAAACGCGCAGGTCGCGCCAAATTCCTCAAGCGTGCCATATCTGCGTGCGGGAATCGTCGCCTCGCGTGCTGATTTGGCATCGTCTATTGAAACGCCGGTATCTGCGGCAACCTTGCCATCTAACGAAATCGCACGATCGGTCGCGTGGATACCAGGCAATAGGTTATTGATCGTCACTCCGTGCGGGGCCACCTGACGCGATGTGCCCGCCACATACCCTGTCAGCCCAGCACGCGCAGAATTCGACAGTCCCAACTGTGGGATCGGCGCGCGGACAGATTGGGATGTGATGTTGACAATACGCCCCCATCCCTGCTCGATCATGGATGGCAGCACCGATTTTATCAGCGCGATTGGCGTCAGCATGTTCGCATCAATTGCCGCGATAAAATCATCACGGTCCCAATCGCTCCACAAACCTGGCGGGGGTCCACCCGCGTTTGTGACTAAAATATCAATATGACCTGCCGCCGCCAATACCGCGGCACGGCCCTGTTGGGTAGTGATGTCAGCGGCAATCGCCGTGACGTTCACCTGAAAGCGTGCGCGAATCTCTTCTGCGGTTTGCTCCAATGCCTCGGCGCCTCGTGCATTAAGCACCAAATCAACGCCTGCTTCTGCCAAGGCAAGGGCGCAGCCTTTTCCCAACCCTTTAGAAGATGCACAAACCAGTGCTTTTTTACCCCGAATACCCAGATCCATAACGCTCAACCTCGTGATTATAATTAAACTTTTTTAACTTTGATGCGTTTGACTTTTCATCAGTGCCTCAAAATCACCGACCATGAGTCCAGTTTTTGACAAATTTTGCAACTTAATTGGAACACAAGCGAATGATAGAGTATGATTAATGCAGACTGCAAACACGAACAGTCCGCTGACATGCTGGCTAACCCAGCAAAGGAAGCTAGGCAAAAACGACATGCAAACAATTTCTGTATATCAGGCTGACAGTTTTAAAGTGGTCCATGGTGCGAACTTGGGTGATACCATGTCCTTCGCCGATGAATTGATGCTGGATGATATTTACACACTGAAAAAGGTTTCACCACGCCGCATTCTTCCGATTATTCTTGGCGATAATGGTTTGCATGTTGGCGCAAATGGGGACACCGGCACCGAGGGCAACGCCCTGTTCCTAGATAGCTGTGTGACCCTGATGACCCATAACGCAGATACCGTCGAAGCGTTGTTGATAGTTGAAGTTGATGATCAAGACGGCGTTGAAAACATTTACGTAATGCCGTTTTCCCCAATGGTCGAGGGCATTGAATACACGCTGGTTGGTGTTGACCGCGAACATGCAGAAGAACGATTTGCCCAAATAACATGCGTGTCATTTGTCAAAGGCACGCGCATTACGCTTTCCTCTGGGGCATTGAAGCCTATCGAAGAGTTGGAAATCGGAGAAGAAATCATCACGCGCGACAAGGGCGTTCAACAGATTCGCTGGATCGGGCAATCCACAATGCGCGCAACAGGTGATTTCGCGCCCGTTGTGATCAAGGGCGCATTGAACAATATGCATGATTTGGTTGTCAGCCCAGAACACCGCCTGTTCGTTTACCAACGACAGGATAAGTTTGGCACAGGACGTGCTGAAACGCTGGTTCGAGCAAAACATTTGGTCAATGGCAAAGATGTCTATCGCCTAGACGATGGGTTTGTCGAATACTACCAATTGCTGTTCGATGAACATCAAATAATCTATGCCGAAGGCATTGCAGCAGAAAGCCTGCTGTTCGACCAACGCTCACAAAGCGCGCTCCCTGATGAGGCGAAACGCGGCATCAGTCTGCATAAATCCAGTTACCGTGATGTGTTAGAAGTCGAAGAAGAGAAACTGCGTTCAATCAACGCGGTGACCCTTCTACGCCAAGCGTCGCGCGGATAAATTACGTTTTTCCACGCATTCTGCACACCCAAGAGTTGCCAAGCGAAGACGCGCGCAATATAGGCAAGTTATGACACAAATCGCACAAAATCGCCCCGACTTACCGCCAGAAATCGGCCGCCGCCGCACATTTGCGATCATCTCGCACCCGGATGCAGGCAAAACGACGTTGACGGAAAAATTTCTGTTGTTTGGGGGCGCGATCCAAATGGCGGGTCAAGTGCGCGCAAAAGGTGAGGCGCGGCGCACACGATCAGATTTCATGCAAATGGAAAAGGATCGTGGCATTTCCGTTAGCGCGTCTGCGATGTCCTTTGAATACCAAAATTTCCGCTTTAACCTTGTGGACACACCCGGGCACAGTGATTTTTCCGAAGACACCTATCGCACGCTGACAGCCGTGGATGCGGCTGTGATGGTGATTGATGGTGCAAAAGGTGTTGAAAGCCAGACCCGCAAATTGTTTGAAGTTTGTCGCCTGCGCGATCTGCCGATTTTGACGTTCTGTAACAAAATG
>CAXABH010000308.1:0-3133 GCA_963966925.1 uncultured Rhodobacterales bacterium | reverse complement strand
GTGGTCTTGCCAGAGCCAGATGGCCCCAACATTGTCAGAAACTCGCCTTTTGGAATGTCCAGATTAAGATCTTTGACGACGAGGGATTCACCGTCATAGCTTTTTTGCACCCGATCAAAGCGAACGAATGCTTTGTTTGATTCATCTAACGCCAAACTAGGCTCCCTTATTCCCACGGTCTCTCGCCGCTGTTGCAACAGATGTAAACATATCAACTGCTTGTGGCGCAACCAGCTTTTTTAGATTTCAACGAATTTTTGACATCCGTCTCAATTGTCACAGGTGCGAACTGTTTAATTGCACCCACCCAAAAACCCGCCTATTGTTTGCACGTGCAGCATTTTTAAGAGCTTGAGATGGAAATCTGTCATACAAAACAGGACCTTCGCGCGACACTTGCAGAACTACGTCGCAGTGGGACCATCGGACTTGTTGCCACAATGGGATACCTACATGACGGTCACATGTCGTTGGTTCAGCATGCTTTGCAGGAAAATGATCACACCGTCGCATCAATTTTTGTGAACCCAACACAATTTGGAAATGCCAACGATTTATCAAATTACCCCCGCGCACTTGAAAATGATTTGACCCTTTTGCGTGATGCTGGCGTTGCGGCAGTGTTCACCCCCACACCTGAAATCATGTATCATAACGATGCACAAACCATCGTAGAAACGACCGAGCTTGCGAATACATTGATGGGTGCGCTGCGCCCTGGGCATTTCCACGGTGTCGCCACGGTGGTGACCAAGTTGTTCAACCTATTCCAGCCACACCGCGCATATTTTGGTGAAAAGGATTTTCAACAACTTGCCGTTATTCGGGCCATGGTTCGGGATCTGGATATTCCTGTTAGTGTTCGCGGTATCCCAACTGTGCGTCACCAAGATGGGTTAGCGATGTCATCGCGTAATGCGCGGCTATCCCCTGATGCGCGCGCTGCAGCACCCATTTTACATCAAGCCTGCCTAGCCGCGCAGGACCGCATGGCAGATCGGCCCAGCGCACAAAACCTGTCACAATTCATTCACAATATGATCGCCTCAGAACCCATGGCAGATATCCAATCTGTTGATATCCGTGACGCAGTAACACTTGAACCAATTGACGGGCAAATCACGCAATCAGCGGTTATATTACTGGCTGTCGCTTTTGACCCCGTTCTACTTATTGATCAATTTGTGATCTCTCCAAAATAGGAATCAGACATGAGCACCCAAGCCCCAATTCGCCGCACCACAGCCCCACAAATTACTGCGCGTAAAGGCGGTGAACCCATTGTGTCGCTGACATCCTATCACGCGCACACCGCAGCAATTGTTGATCGCTATGCTGATTTTATCTTGGTCGGTGATAGTTTGGGAATGGTCATGCACGGCATGGAATCCACCGTTCCAGTGCCATTGGATTTGATGATCATGCATGGCCGCGCAGTGGTGCGTGGAACGAAACAGGCCCTAATTGTTGTGGACATGCCATTTGGCACATACGAAGAAAGTCCACAGATCGCATTCCGAAATGCCGCACGCATCATGAAAGAAACAAACTGTGGCGCCGTGAAATTAGAGGGCGGTGCGCGTATGGGCGAAACGATCCACTTTTTGGTTGAACGCGGTATTCCCGTTATGGGCCACATCGGGCTAACCCCGCAATCCACAAATACGCTGGGCGGGTTCAAAACCCAGGGGCGGGACGAAGATACATGGCCCATCCACCAAGCAGATGCCAAAGCCGTTGCAGACGCCGGCGCATTTTCAATCGTGTTAGAGGGTATGGTTGAACCACTTGCCGCACAAATTAGTAATGAAATCCATATTCCGACAATCGGAATCGGTGCATCCGCTGAATGTGATGGTCAAATTTTGGTTTTAGAGGATATGCTGGGCCTGAACCCCAACCCACCGAAGTTTGTGAAACAGTATGGCAACCTGCTACAGGGGATTGAAGACGCGGTTGAAGGCTATGCCAAAGACGTAAAAGCGCGCGCATTCCCAACCAAGGATCAGACTTACCAGATCAAAAAATAGGAACTTTGACTACTTTATTTGGGCTTCGGCACGACAAATGCCGAAGCTTAATGATGCAGGAAGCGCTAAATTAATGCTCTTCCCACAGACCCTTTTCCTTGATGAGATCCATGGCCTCGTCCAAGGACTTGCGCGCACGGCCTATCAACAAATCAATCTCATCGTTTGAAATAATCAAGGGTGGAGAAATGATCATGCGATCTCCGACGTGACGCATAATCAGATCGTTCGCGAAGCAGCGTTCACGACAGATGTAACCAACGGTTCCCGCATCTGCCTTAAATGCAGCACGACGTGCCTTATTTGGTGTCAGCGCAATTGAACCCATCATGCCGACAATTTTTGCTTCACCAACCATTGGGTGATCTGTCAGTGCCTCCCATTTTTCTTTCAAATAGGGAGCAGCCGTGTCACGCACGTGATCTACAATGTTTTCTTCTTCCATTATGCGCAAATTTTCATTTGCAACGGCAGCGGCAACAGGATGGCTGGAATATGTATAGCCGTGGTTAAACTCATCCCCTGCGATCACCTTGGCAATCTCATCACAGACGATTGATCCACCAATTGGCTGATAGCCTGAACTTAGCCCTTTGGCGATTGTCATAATATGTGGGCGAATATTCAGGGTTTCAGAACCGAACCAATTTCCGGTTCGTCCAAATCCACAGATGACTTCATCCGCGATCAACAAAATACCGTAATGATCACAAATACGCTGCACCTCGGGCCAATATGTTTCTGGCGCAACGATCACACCCCCCGCACCTTGGACCGGTTCCGCAATAAATGCAGCAACACGATCAGCACCCAAATGTTTGATGGTCTCTTCTAGTTCGGCGGCGCGCGCGCGACCGAAATCCTCAGGGGTCATATCGCCCCCCTCACTCCACCAGTTGGGTTGGTTGATGTGATGAATGTCTGGGATCGGCATTCCACCTTGTTCGTGCATCGCGCTCATCCCACCCAGTGAGCCACCACCCACCGTCGAACCGTGATAGGCGTTTTTACGGCTAATGATGATCGATTTCCCTGGCTTCCCTTTCATCGCCCAATAATGGCGTACCATGCGAATATTTGTGTCATTCGCCTCTGATCCTGAA
>CAXABH010000307.1:0-3134 GCA_963966925.1 uncultured Rhodobacterales bacterium | reverse complement strand
CAACCATGCGGTGCCTGCATCCGCAACACCTTCATCGGAATAATCATCCAGCGCACCTTGCATCGCAACACCGTATTCCCCCGGTGCTGGGCCAAAAACACGATGTTGGTCCTGCGTTGTAAATGGGTTCCAATCCGGCGCTTCATCCCGCGCAGCCAACGCGCGCACGGCCTGATTATAAAGCACGCTCAATGTGGGAAACACATCACGGAACAGTCCAGACACACGCAGCGTCGCGTCAATTCTGGGACGATCCATTTCAGCCAACGGAATAATTTCTGTTCCCGTTATCCGCTCGGAGCCCTCGGCCCAAACAGGACGCACCCCCAATAGGGCAAGCGCCATGGCAAATTCTTCACCCGCTGTGCGCATAGTGGCAGACCCCCACAGGTCAACAACCAATGATTTTGGCCAATCCCCATGATCCTGCAAATGGCGGAGCACAAGTTCATCTGCCAGCAAACATCCCTGATCATAGGCCGCACGGGAGGGCACCGATAGAGGGTCAACCGAAAACAGGTTGCGCCCAGTGGGCAACACATCGCTGCGCCCGCGATAGGGTGACCCCGCAGGGCCAGAGTCGATGCGACGACCACATAAAGCAGTGCGCAGACCTTGCTGTTCAGATTGTGCAGCCAGGGATTGGTCCCCCTCATAACCCATGCGTCCAAAAACATGCAGACCATCGGCAAACTGCGCCTCTTTGATATCACAGACGAAACGGTCGATGCGGGTTAAAGCCTCGCCTTGATCTGCATCATCAGAAATGCCCAAATCCTGTTCCACGCCCAAAGATTGGGCCAAATCCCGGATTTGATCCATCAAGCGATCCCGTCGTTTAGGATCCAATCCATCCGCATTCGAAAACTCATCCAGCAAATTTTCCAAGGGCACAAAGGCATCAGGCGTATGTGATTGGGCCAGGGGCGGCGGAATATGTCCCAAGGTCACAGCTGCAATGCGGCGCTTTGCTTGCGCGGCCTCGCCCGGGTCATTCACAATAAAGGGATAGATGATCGGCATATCCCCCGCCAGTGCATCGGGCCAGCAGGCATTAGATAACGCAACTGATTTGCCCGGCAGCCATTCCAACGTTCCATGCGCCCCAATATGCACCATGGCATCTGTATTCATCGACTGCAGCCATAAATAAAAGGCCACATATCCATGACAAGGGGTGCGCGACAGATCGTGATAATCATCATAGCGCGTCTTTAACCAACCCCGTTCCGGCTGTAGGGCAATCAAGGCGTTGCCAACCCGAAGAGCGGGAAATTGAAATTCACCGTTTTGCACATATTGGTCCTGCGCGATATCTCCCCATGCCTCGTGCAGCTGATCACGCAGCTCTATTGGCAAGGATTCTAGCGCTATGGTGTAATCTGTGACAGACCACGTCAGAACTTCGCTCTGTAATCGTTGCCCCAAATCCCCCAGCAAACCTACATCGCCCAATCCTGCATCCTCGACAATCGCGCGACAGGATTGGATGGCGTCCAACCCCACGGCATGCGCAATTTGATAGGCCTTACCAGGATATGTCGACAGAACCAACGCAGTGTTCGCAGTAGCCGTATTTTGCAGCGAAATCCATTTTTCAACGCGGCTCACCACCCGATCAATACGATCTGCGACGGGCGTATGTTCAAATCGCGCGTATTCTAAATCGTGATCCTTCTTCGCAGGCTCTTTGGCCGATACGATCCCTGCGAACACACGTCCATCCACCTCAGGTAACACAACATGCATGGCCAGATCAGCAGGTGACAATCCGCGCTCGGCAATTTTCCAATCTTTCACCCGCGCAGTGCTCAGGGCGACCTGAAAAACAGGGGCCTCTGTTGCATCCAGCGGGGATGTCCCATCAACGCCGCGACCCGAAAAGGATGTGGCATTTACGATTGCCGCGGGTTTCAAAAACTGCAACTGGCGTTTGATCCAGCTGGCCGCTTCTGGTTGTTTTAACGACGGCGCGAATACGCCAACCACTGTGCGCCCATTGGCACGAAATGCATCAAACAGCGCCTTGATCGGTTCCAAATCCGCCGCGACAAGAAACGAGCGGTAAAAGGTGATGACAACTGGATTTTCAATTTGGCCAAAGGCAACAGGACAGGTGACACCATGTTCCGGCGACCATAATCCAACCGCTGGCAAACGGGTCACGCCACGCACAGGCGCCGCATATAGCCCCGAGGCCAAAGCCATCTGCGCAAGCGCGGCACGCGCACCTGCGGCCCCGCCCCCATCACACAAATGGGCCAGTCTGCGCAATGTGGAAACAGGCAGCGTGGAATAGGCATCAAGGCGTTCATCCACACGTCCATCCGCAGGCAACACTGCCAATGCGAGGCCCTGCCTTTGCGCCAGGTCATAGACCTGTTGCAATCCATATTCCCAATAAGGCACACCACCGATTAAACGGATCAAAATACCTTTGGCACCGATCAGTGTTTGTTCAACATATGTATCCACTGAAAGGGGATGTTTCAGGGCAACCAAATTCGCCAATCGCAAGGTTGGCAGTTTATCACGCCCTTCACGCCATGCTTGCGCAAACGCCCCCAGGTCGCTGTCAGAAAAGGACAACACAACCAGATCTGCGGGCGTTTGCCCAAGATCCATTGGTGTTTCTGTTTCCTCAAGCCCCTGAGTTTCGCGAAAAATGACGTGCATGGGTTTAACCGTTCAAAACGCCCTCAATCGCGGCGCGATTAATATCATCATGCTCCGCAATCACAACAACACGCCCCTGACGGTTTTCTGTTGCTGCCCATGGCCGATCAAACTGTGAACGTACACGCGCACCCACCGCCTGCACCAGCAAACGCATTGGTTTGCCGGCCACGGATGCGTAACCTTTGACACGCAGGATGTTCAGTTCGTGCGCCAGACGCTCAATACGCGCTGTCAATTCAGCGGGATCAGACAATTCGGGAATTTCAACAATGATGCTTTCGAAATCTTCGTGATCGTGATCATGGGGCGCATCATGATGCGATGGACGTGCATCCAAATCATCTTCTGCTGCCGCCTCAAGCCCCAGGACAACGCGCGCATCGACGTGGCCATCCGTCACCTCAATCACGGGCAGGTTACGGGGGGCTTCGGCGGCGATGATGGCTTTGGCCTTT
>CAXABH010000306.1:0-3134 GCA_963966925.1 uncultured Rhodobacterales bacterium | reverse complement strand
AGCCGTCAATGCCGCATCAATCGCCTCTGGATCGTGACCATCAATTTCCTGCACATGCCATCCAGATGCTTTGAAACGCATCACCTGATCTGTGCGATCTGCCAGATCAACTGTACCATCAATCGTGATATTGTTGTTATCCCACAAAACGATCAATTTTGACAATTTATGACGTCCAGCCAGGCCAATCGCCTCTTGGCTTACGCCTTCCATCAAACATCCATCGCCTGCAATCACGTATGTGTGGTGATCCACTACCTTTTTGCCAAAACGGGCGCGCAGGATTTCTTCGGCCATTGCGAAACCAACGGAATTTGAAATCCCCTGACCCAGTGGGCCAGTTGTTGTTTCAATCGCATCTGACAGGAAGTTTTCAGGGTGCCCTGCGGTTTTCGCACCCAATTGGCGGAAATTCTTAATCTCTTCGATTTGGAAATCGTCATACCCGCACAGGTGCAATAAGGAATAGATCAACATCGATCCATGCCCAGCAGATAGGATAAAGCGATCACGATCAGGCCATGTTGGGTTTTTCGCGTCAAACTTCATGTGTTTTTCAAACAACACAGTTGCCACATCTGCCATTCCCATTGGCATTCCAGAGTGTCCAGAGTTTGCAGCGGCAATTGCATCCAATGTTAATGTCCGGATGGCTGCTGCCTTATTCCAATGATCGGGGTTTGCAGTACGCAGGGCTTGAATATCCATCAAAGCGGCCTTTTCAGTAGGGTTGATTTGTTACGCGCTGAATATCACGCTGTGCTGTGAAATCAAGCCAAGTGCCGCTTTTATCGCGATAGGATTTGTGTCGATACATTTTGCCGCGATTTTAAGGCAGGATGACACGGGCCCGCAACAAATGCGCAGGCCAGTTCGTTTATTGATTTTCCAACACTTTGCGTGCGGCCCGGAAACATTCCAAACCTTGGGGAACGCCGCAATAAATTGCGATGACGTGAATGATTGCACGAATTTCTTCAGGTGTGACACCATTGTTGATGGCCCCCTGACAATGCAATTCCCATTCGTGCATTTTGCCCAATGCGCCAATCATGGATAGGTTCATCATAGATCGCGTTTTTGCGTCAATGACATCATCACCCCAACCAAATCCCCAACACCAGGCTGTCATCGCCTCTTGGAAGGGGCGGGTGAAATCATCAGCGGCGTCCAGACTTTTTTGAACATAGTCCGCGCCAAGGGTGGATTTTCGTTGCTCTAATCCCTTTAGAAATAGATCTTCGTCAAAAACGCTCATGTTATTTTCCAATCTTCATCGCAATGTTTTTCGTTTGAACGTAATTCCACAGCGCCTCGCGCCCTTTTTCACGTCCATATCCTGATTTTCCATATCCGCCGAATGGGGTTTCCACACCGCCTGCGTACCATTCGTTTACAAACACCTGACCCGCGCGTAGTTTTTGCGCCGCGCGATTGGCACGATCCAGATCGGCGGTAAAGACGCCAGAAACCAGACCATAATCGGTGCTGTTTGCAATCTCGATTGCGTCTTCATCTTGTGCAAATTTCATGACGGATAGAACGGGGCCAAACACCTCTTCGCGTGCGATGGTCATATCGGGTGCAACATCCATGACCGTTGGGTTCAAAAAGGCACCTGCAGTGTTGGGCGCGTTGCCGCCAGTGGCTAATGTTGCGCCCTGATCCTGTGCCTGTTTCACCATGTTTAATGCGCGATCCCTTTGGCCGTGGCTGACCATCGATCCCATGCCTTGGGCCATGTTCGTTAGGGTTTCGCCCGGTGCCACGATCAGATCATTTGCAACCTTTACTGCGCGTTCGATCAATTCTGAATGGCGGCTTTCATGGACGATCACACGGCTCATGGCGGAACATACCTGGCCTGCGTTAAAATAGATGCCCCAACGCAGATCGTTTTCAAAGGCCTCTAAATCTGCATCACTGTGCACGATTGCCGCCGATTTGCCGCCCAATTCCAAAACGCAGGGCACAACATTTTTTGCCGCAGCAGAGGCAATTGCGATGCCTGTTGGAACCGATCCTGTGAAAACGATTTGATTGACCATGGGATGTGCGCTTAGCGCGGCGCCCGCATCTGCACCTAAACCGCACAGTATGTTCACGGTTCCTTTTGGGAACCCAACATGTTCTGCAGCCTCGGCAAAGATATAATTGGTCAGCGGCGTCATTTCGGGGGTTTTGATGACCACCGCATTCCCAGTTGCCAGTGCCGCAGACAATGAACGCGCGGTCATTTCCAGTGGATAGTTCCACGGGATAATCTGAGCTGATACGCCAAAAGGTTCGTAATGGGTGAAATCAAAATACCCTGATCCCAGTGGGATTGAACGCCCTTCAACCGTGCTGGCCTGATTGCCATAATATTCAAAATAGAGCGCGGCCCCATCAATTTCGATTTCAGATTCCCAAATCGGTTTGCCCTGTTCGCGGGACAAAATATAGGCCAGACGTTC
The DNA here is from genome assembly GCA_963966925.1 of uncultured Rhodobacterales bacterium. Lineage (GTDB taxonomy): Bacteria > Pseudomonadota > Alphaproteobacteria > Rhodobacterales > Rhodobacteraceae > HIMB11. Next base: position 678 of record CAXABH010000306.1, on the reverse strand, counting down.
GCGGTGTTGCGTTAAAAAACGTCCCATTTCCTGAACCATGCGCCCGCGTTCGATAGGGCGCATATCAGTCAACCAACCTGACAAATGCACACGCCGCGCCGCCATTACGGCGCGATCTACATCACCTGCATCCGCAAGGGCATGTTGGGCAATCACGTTCCCTGTTGCAGGGTCGCTTACATCAATGCGCCCTGCGCCCCCATCGACCCAGGCGCCATCAATATAGTTTTGCCAATAAGGTTTAATTTCAAACATCCACGGCCTCTTTCATCCAGCGTTGTAGGGTTAGGATTGAGTGTTCAGAGTTCACACCACATTTGGGATCAACCACCAAGGGGCCAGGCACATAACCGCGTGATTTCAAACCGCGCTGCACGCTTTCGACCAATCCGATATCCTCGGCCACGGTGGTTTCACGATCTTGGACCGCCATCTGACGCACGATTTCATTTTCTTCGCCACCAACAGAATACCAACCCCGCCACACCACGACGTGATCTGCGTCCACTGCGCGCCAATGATAGGTGTTCAGCAAATTGCCAGGATAGACCTGAAAACTGAACATGGGCCACAAGAACCAGCTGGAATATTGGTCATTCTTGTCAAAGCCTGAATTGATGTCATAGGTCATCGCATCCATGCTGTTGCATTCGGTTTTGTGACGCAGGCAATAGCCCT
>CAXABH010000305.1:0-3141 GCA_963966925.1 uncultured Rhodobacterales bacterium | reverse complement strand
TAACCTTGAAAAAAAGCTTTACGAACAGGCGAGCGTGTGGGCACCACCAGCATTTTGGGGTCCTTGGGCAAATGTCGTAGCTCAATTTGGTGTAGCTGGACAAAATCCAAATTCACATATAACAAAGAACAATATATATATGACGGGATTAGGTTCTTCACCCTTGATTATGAGATTAGGGGAGGCGATAGGCTCATTAGCGGTACCGCTGTTGGCTTCGACTCTGCATCAGCTGATGAAAATATCACTATTACTGGAAATGTTGCAACGCAAATTTCGGTACGTTGTAAAAGTATAGGTTTCGGGCAACAAGTTAAAATTGTAGCGAGCTAACAATTTGGAAAATAGCCAGAGGCGTGGAAAACACTGTCAAATGAGACAATAACACAAAGGCAAGTAAATTTAGTGCTATCAGAATACCGTAAGCAAATTGCCATAATTTTGTCTCATTTCTTGTCCGACGCGCTAAGTTCAACGCTTGCAACACAACAAAAGAGACAACCATCAACCAAAATCGAGATTCCATCGAAGGGATCAGAAGGATGAACATACTGAGTATTTGCGGTGCTATAACATTGATTGCGACCAGATAGAGCAGTTCGATATAGCGCGGCATTTTTAGGTCTACTCCAGCTCCAAATTACCTGTTTTTCTATAGTTCAATTCCTACACAAAACGTTAATTTTATCGGATGGCGTCCGCTTCACTTCTGAACGGTAGTCTAGAGCGTTTGAAATGGCGGCATCAAAAAACCCGCCTCAAGGGCGGGTTTCGAAATTAGCGTTTGCCGTAGTAGAGGCCGACCACATGTTCAGCCTGTGCAAAGAACAGCCAGCGCGATGTGATGACGCCCGCGATGTGTGCGATCACGGCCAGTAGGGCGAGTATGTGGTTGAACTCTAGTGCCAATAATAACACGGGTGTGCCTGCAAATAGGATCAGTGCAATGATCCGCAGTTTTGCCGCGTGCTTGCGGCCCACCACATACACGAATTCCTTTAGCAGGTAGTTTGTGCCTGTGTGGGGCGGTTCAAATGCGCGGACGCTTCCACGTTCCCCCAGACCTGTAGCAGTTGCCAATGTTGTGCCAGATTCGGCCAATGCGCGATCCCCTTGCATCCATGCGACCACTTGTAGGGCCGCTAGAATGCACAATGCAGGCATCGCCAAAGATACTTGCCCCGCAAACAGGGCACCACCGGCAAGCGAATAGCCGATGAATAATACCGGCGTCCATGGTGTGTGCCAACGCGGGATCGTCGCCAGTTGACGATAAATCATGGCTGTTGAAAACACAGTTGCAATGGACAGCGCAGCACCAAGATATGAAATGATATCAATACGTGTATCAAAAAAGATCTGGGCGATTGCACCCAAACCACTGACACTAAGTGCTAAAACTGCCAACCAAGCCTCGCGGCTAAGCCACGATGAACGCCACTGCGTAAACGCCTTTAACGCGCGCTCTGGGTGACCCAGGTGGAAGGTTGAAAAAATCAAACCACCAACGGCAAAGGCATAGGCAATTGCATAAAACACGAATGCCACAAGCCCATTGGACGCAGGCATGCCCAGACCGAGAAAGAACAAAAGCCCAAAGCCAAGTCCAGACAGTGAAGTGAACAAAATAACGGAGGGTGCTGGATGCATTATAACTTCTCCAATGTACGATCAAGCCACGCAAAGAACCCTTCTGGATTTTCGGCCTGCGCCGTTAGGGCGTGTGTTTCATTATGCTCTGGATCCAGTTGATCCTTCAGGCGTGGCGGAAGATATTTGTTGACCGGTTTGGTGTTCATTTCTGGCATCAGATCAAATCCACCACGATCCGCAACCAATTTGCTGACATCACTATCAGGATCGCCCAAGTCACCGAAGTGACGCGCACCTGATGGGCAGGTCCGCACACAGGCGGGAACACGGTCTTCTTCTGGTAGGTTTTCGTTGTAAATCCGGTCTACGCAGAGGGTGCATTTTTTCATCACCTTCTCTTCGCCGTCCAGTTCGCGCGCACCATAGGGGCAGGCCCATGCGCACAAACCACACCCGATACAATCGGTTTCATTCACCAAAACAATGCCGTCTTCAGTACGCTTATAACTTGCCCCTGTTGGGCAAACCGTAACGCAGGGTGCATCATCACAATGCAGGCAAGATTTCGGGAAATGGATTAATTGTGCTGGGCTATCCTCTGGCTGCACCTCATATGAATGCACACGGTTCAGGAATGTACCCAGTGGATTTTCGCCATAGGCGTCCTGATCCGCCAATGGCGCACCATAGTTTTCGGTGTTCCAGCCCTTACATGATACAACACAGGCGTGACACCCAACACAGGTGTCTAGGTCAATCACAAGGCCTAGTTTTTTGTCAGTCGATGTTGGAAGACAGGTCATGATGTCCCCTTACTGCTTTGTTTGATGTTTTTTGGTCCCTGACCAACGGGCGATGTCAGCGTGTCAAATTGCGGCTGAGTGCCTTTTGGCGGGGTTGTTTTTTCGATGCGTACGCGCAGGTCAAACCACGCGGCTTGTCCTGTGATCGGATCAGAGTTTGACCAGCGCAGGCCATCACCTTTTGCAGGTAACAATTCTGAGATCAAATGGTTCAACAAGAACCCTTTGTTTGCCTCTGGTGCTTCTGGATCTAGTGCCCATGCACCGCGCCGTTTCCCAATCGCGTTCCACGTCCAAATCGTATTTTCATTCAGTGCGGCCATTTCAGCGACGGGTACAGTGATCTCTCCGTTAGGAGAACTGACTTTGGCCCAATCACCATCAACAAATCCGTGATCCTTCATAACTTTGGTTGGCAAATACATCGGGTTCATCCCATGGATTTGGCGCAACCACGCGTTCTGACTTCCCCAGCTGTGATACATCGCCATTGGGCGTTGTGTCAGCGCATGAAGCGGATATTCATCTTCGTTATCGACAGTAGCTGTAGGATACCAAATGGGCAGCGGGCTCATCACCCGTTTCATTTGATCACGTACGTTTTCAGGAGGTTGATGTTCCCCCATGCCATGCTCCGCATTGTTGAATTTTTGCAGCGGTTCTACGTATAGCTGGAACAAATAGGGCTGTGGGCTGTCATACAGACCTGTTTCTACTGCCCAGTCCTGATAATCTGCATTCCAGG
>CAXABH010000304.1:0-3153 GCA_963966925.1 uncultured Rhodobacterales bacterium | reverse complement strand
ATCCGTCCAGATCCCAGTTGCATGCCACGTTCGCGCCGTGCGCGACTTTTTTGCTGTGTGCAATGATGTAGTTTGCAAACATTGGGCAGATTGTGCCACCGTCATCATTGATCAAACGCTGACACTCTGCATACATTTCGCGACGTTTGTTGTCGTCCAATTCTGCACGTGCTGCGACAACGATATCGTTGAACTTGCCAGAAGCCTCTGTGCCTTTCCACGCAGTGTCGTTCCACTCTGTGTCGTTTGTATACGCTGCTGAGAACATCCAGTCTTCTGTTGGACGACCGCCCCAGTAGCATGCACTCCAGCCTTTTTTGTTCCAAACGTTGGACCAGTAGCCATCTTTTGGTTCGCGGACAACTTCGATGTTGATGCCCGCTTCTGCTGCTGATGCTGCGATTAACTGCGCTGCGTCAACTGCACCGGCAAAGGCCGCGTCAGATGAGCTTAGCTGGATGGTGCCAGAATGCCCTGATTTTTTGTAGTGGAACGCTGCTTTGTCTGCATCAAATTCACGCTGTTCTAGGCCTGAGGCATGGAAACGGTTTGCTGTTGAAATGGGGTGGTCGTTCCCCAATGCACCATGACCCAATAGGATCTTGTCGATCAATTCCTGACGCTTAAGCGAATATTTCAACGCCATACGCAGATCATAGTTGTCAAATGGCGCAACGTCCAAACGCATTGGGAATGTATAGTGCAATGTGCCTGTTAGCTCTAGGATATCTAGGTTTGGCGCACGGCCCAACAATGCAACTGTTTTTGGGTCAACGCGGTCGATCACATCAACATCGCCGTTCATCATCGCATTTTGGCGTGCTGCAACGTCGATAATTGAAATTAATTCAACTTCGTCAAAATGTGCTGAATCTGCTTTCCAGTAATTTGGGTTGCGCTTTAGTTTTGCACGTACGCCTGGGTCAAATGACTCAAGGATATAACCACCTGTACCCATACCGGTGTTCACAGAAAGTGCACCATCTACAACTGGCATGATCGCCAAATGATAGTCTGAAACGATGAATGGGAAGTCGGCGTTGGCAGATGCCAATTCAATGATGACGCGGTTTGGACCATCTGCTGTCATGCTGGTTACAGCAGTCAACAAACCCTTTGCCGCTGATTTTGATTCATCACCCATGTGGTACTGCAATGACGCAATCACATCTTCTGATGTCATTGTTTTGCCGTTGTGGAATTCTACACCTTGGCGTAGATCGAATACCCATGTGATCGCGTCAGTGGATGAATAGCTTTCTGCCAATTCTGGACGCAGCTGACCGTCTGGCCCAACTTCTGTAAGGTGGTTTGACCAGGAATAGTTTGTTGCCAGCGTGAAACCGTTTTCAGATGTTGATGGGTCCAGTGTGTCAGTGGTTGAACCATGGGCCATGCCTACGCGCAGCAAACCGCCACGTTTTGGTGCTGCCGCCTCAACGCTGCCGGCGATTGAAAGTGCTGTCGGAAGTGCGATGCTTGTCGCAAGCAAAGAGCGCACGAATGTGCGTCGGTCAATTTGACCCGTCTTGTATTTCAACTCTTGCAGAGCTCTGAATTCATTTTTATTCATTTGTTTTTCCCTGTTGTTGTACTGTCTGCTGCTTAACTGTGCAAAATCGCAGACTAATAAATCAAGGGTAAAATTTATTTTTTACAGGAACGTCATCGACCCGGGTAATTTTGTGTAGGTTTCACGTTTAAGGATGCATGGAAACTGACCCGCAGATGCGACAGAGGCAATCCGGCCCACTAAGTGTGCAAAATCTGCTCGATAATGCAGGGTGCTTTTGACGCCGATGATTTGCATGATGCTTAGATCGACATCAAAATATGTGAAATGCGCCTGATCAAGGCATTGGATCGGATTGCTGGTTACAATGGCGCCAACCGAACCTTTTGCATCAAGACAGGTCACTTTAACACTATTTCCAAGTTCCGAAATACACCCGCGATACATTTCGCCCGTGTTGTAACAAATGCCATCTTTTAGCTGATCAACGCGATATAAGCCATTCAGGGGTGTATCGCCCTCAATGCCTGATTTTCCACCTAGGTCCCATGAAAAAATACCGCCCAGGCCTACTTCGATCGCTTTAGCTACGAAGTCTGCATCACAGATTAATCCAACGATAGCACGATCTACATCACTGTTAACAAGAGCGCGCAGAAATCCAACCGTATCTGATGACGCGCCTGCACCCGGGTTATCCTGAGCATCTGCACACAATAGGGATGTTTCGGGGTCTGCGGCCCATAACGCAATCGCGTCATCAGGGGTATAAAGTGTGGTGTCAAAATCGTGCTTGTGACGCGCAAAGATTTGGCGCACCGTCTGGGCCGTTTCCATAGCGATATCTTTGGTTGGTGCAGACACGATGACACTGGGACCAGTATGTGCCGTATCTGATGCTGTGAAACCCAACGCAATCTCGATGGATTGATGCTCTGACTCTAGCGCGTCGCATGCGGTTCGAATGTCACTTAGCGGTTTTTCTGCCGTATTTTGGGCATGCAGTGGGATCAAATAATGGATTGGCGAAAACGCTAATTTTGATCCTGCACCGTTCAGCTGTGCAATCAGTAAATCAAAATTGCGTGCGCCTGTATCTGCCATGTCTAGATGTGGATAGGTTTTATAGATCGTCACTGCATCAACCATGTCCGTGATTTGAGAGCTTATGTTTGCGTGCAGATCAAAACTTATTCCCAGCGGAACATCGGGGCCGATGATTTGTCGTACGCGTTTGATGATTTCTAAATCTCCATCATCGAAGGCGTCGGTGACCATTGCACCATGCAAATCTAGATAAACGGCATCCACCTTGCCCAATGCGGCTATTCCATTGGTGATTAAGCCCGTGATTGTGTCAAAGGCATTGGCGGTTACTTTCCCAGATGGTTCCGCCGCGCACCATAAGACCGGTTCGGGGCGTGCGATTTTTGAACGGGTGCATGCATCAATGAAACCAGCTACCGGCAGGTTCATACCGTATGTGGCGTTGATCACATCAGATCCCCAAAGCATTTCAGGCCAACTATCGGCGACTTGAAACTGTTCCAAGGTTGTGGGTGCAGACACAAAGGTATTTGTTTCGTGCTGAAATCCAGCGATCGCAATGCGGTGCATATCAATGGTGCTTACGTTTGATG
>CAXABH010000303.1:0-3167 GCA_963966925.1 uncultured Rhodobacterales bacterium | reverse complement strand
AAATGGCGCCTGCGCTGTTGGCTGGGATGCCTGTGATTGTAAAACCTGCAACGGCAACATGTCAGGTGACAGAGTTGGCCTTTCAAATGATCATTGCGTCGGGTCTGTTGCCCGCTGGTGCGGTTCAATTGATCACGGGCGATTTGGGCAATCTGCTGGATTATTTAGGGGGCCAAGATGTCGTCAGCTTTACCGGGTCTGAGGCGACAGGCCGTCATTTACGCACCCATCCTGCGTTGATACAAAATGCGGTTCATTTTATGGCTGAACAGGACAGTTTGAATGCCTCGGTCTTGGGGACGGATGTGGCTGTTGGATCTGCCGAATTTGATCTTTTTTTGAAAGAGGTTCATCGTGAAGTCACAGTGAAAGCGGGTCAGAAATGTACCGCCGTGCGTCGTGTGATGGTGCCTGATCATTTGTTGGACCCTGTTCAGGCGGCATTAATCGAACGGTTATCAAATACTCTCATCGGCAATCCCCGCAATTCTGACACGCGGATGGGGGCCTTGGTATCCCTGTCGCAGCGGCGGGATGTTTTGGAAAAATCCGCCCAAATCGGGGCCGAGGCAGAGTGTGTTTATGGGGCGGGGGACATGCCTTCACTGATTGATGCGGATGCTGAAAAAGGGGCGTTTGTCGCGCCTCGTTTATTTAGATGTGAAGATCCTGATCAAGCCCAAGCCGTCCATGACATCGAAGCGTTTGGCCCTGTTTCAACACTGATGGGCTATCGCGATGCAGGCCACGCCAGTCAGTTGTTAAATCGCGGTCAGGGATCATTGGTGGCCTCTGTCTTTACTGCGGATGCGGGATTTGCACGGGATATGGTGCTGGGCTCTGCGGCGTATCACGGACGGCTCTATTTTAACAACGCAACCTCAGCCAAAGACAGCACAGGGCACGGATCCCCCATGCCGCATTTGGTGCATGGCGGTCCCGGTCGCGCTGGCGGGGGCGAGGAGTTGGGCGGTGTGCGCGGTGTCATGTCCTATATGCAGCGCACCGCCATTCAGGGTACGCCTGTCATCGTTTCAGAAATCACACAGCGTTACGTGCCAAATGCAACCCCGACACCAACACCGGATCATCCGTTCCGCCGCAGTTATCATCAACTGACACTGGGCGAACAATTGATTACGCCTGAACGCGAAATCTCGATTGGGGATATCGAAACATTTGCACATTTTACGGGAGATACATTTTATGCCCACATGGATGCCGAGGCCGCCAAACGGAATCCATTTTTCCCAGACCGCGTTGCGCATGGGTATCTGCTGCTTAGTTTTGCGGCGGGATTGTTCGTTGATCCCGATGAAGGGCCGGTTTTGGCCAACACGGGGTTGGATGAACTGAGGTTTATGAAACCTGTCACGGCAGGTGAAAAAATCCACGTGGCCCTGACGGTCATGGCGAAAACGCCACGTACTGACACCTATGGTGAGGTGCGCTGGCATGTGCGCATTCTAAATCAAGACGATGAGATCGCCGCAGAATACCAGTTGCTGACTATGAACGCATACGAACATTCAGGCGAAAAATGACCCCAATCGTTTCGCATATTTTGGGCGGTGATCCCCCGCGGGTTTGGTCATTTATCGTGACGATTTTTGGGGATTTGGCGCGTGAGGATGACCGCTATATCAGTTCACGCATCTTAAACCGATTGACCGCTGAAATCGGGGTGAAACCCGAAGCAACGCGGGTCGCGCTGCATCGGTTGCGCAAAGAAGATTGGTTAGAAAGCACAAAATTTGGCCGCGAAAGCCATTATCGCCTTACGAATAAGGGCCGTAAACTCAGCCGAGAGGCGGCACCGCGTATTTATGAGCGCGCATTGGATCACCCACGTTGGCTTGCACTTTATGACCCTGCCGCCTCCGCACCGGATGGATTGCGCATCTTGTCGGGCATGAGTTTGGTTGAGCGGGAACATAAAGGCGCGATGAACATTGCGCTGGAGCATCCTTTACCCCAATGGATGGTGGATCGCTTGGTTGATCAAGATGTGCAGGTTGGCGCCAAAAAATTGCAACAACGGCTGCAAACAGTGGCGCAGATATCCGACCTGTCCGATCTGGATCGGGTCGTGTTGCGATTATCTATCGTGCATGAATGGCGCCGCATCATTTTGCGCATACCAGATGTGCCAGATCAGGTTTTGGCGAACGGGATCCCGATTAATGAATTACGGCAAGGCGTTCAGCAATTGCTCGCCTCGGTGTCAGATGTAACGCTTGATTATATTGATCGTGCGTCAAAGTCGTGATCTATGGTTGGACCATTAAAATTTGGATGTCTGCTACATTCGTTCCTGTTGCACCTGTGATCAGTAAATCACCCGAGGCATTTAACGCCGCGTAGCTATCGTTGTTTTTTAATAGGGCCGCAGGGTCCAAACCCTTATCGGCAATTCGCTGCCATGTGCGCGCATCCACAATCGCACCCGCCGCATCCGTTGGCCCATCCCGTCCGTCTGTTCCGCCTGACAAAAACAGCACGGTTTCAGATGGATCGCGGGTGTTTAGATGTTGTGCAACCAGAAGCGCCATTTCCTGATTTCGTCCGCCACGGCCATTACCGCGCAGTTGAACGGTGGTTTCGCCACCCCAAACAAGTGCGGTTGGCTTGCGAATAGGTCCCCGGGCATCTAGGGCGGCAATGATTGTTTGTGCTGCTGTTTCTACATCCCCAACCAGTGGTTCATCCATTGCCACGACATGACATGCAGCACCCAGGTGAGAGGCTGCCGCCTCGACACTTTGTCGATTGCTGCCAACCAATGTGTTCGTAGCATGGGGCAGGGCGTCATTTTTATCAGGACGCTGTAAATGATTCTGAATGGACGCAGGCAGGCCATCCCATGCCCCAACCTGCTGCAGGCGTTTGCGCGCGGATGTTTTTGTCCCCAATGGCGCAACTGTGGGACCGCTTGCAATTGCGCGCAGATCATCGCCAACCACATCTGACAGAATATAGGCGGAAACAGACGCGGGGGCCGCCTGTCGCAATAAACCGCCACCCTTTAATGTGGACACCTGCCGACGGATCATGGTCATCCCCACAATGTCCAACCAACTGGCAAGCAGGACTGCATTTCATGCCGGTTTTTTGGCCAAGCTCATCCCATCCGCAGAAGCAGGTAACCAGCCTACGCCCCACCCCGA
>CAXABH010000302.1:0-3185 GCA_963966925.1 uncultured Rhodobacterales bacterium | reverse complement strand
ATAAAGAGAGAACCCCAACATCCCGTTCGATTGTCCGAGCGCGCGCAAAACTTCATCGGATTTATTGCGCAGCGCAGAATGCCAAAACGCAGGGTTTGCATGTGTAATGGCAATGGGTCGTGATGAATGTTCGATAGCCTCAAGTGTTGAGCGATCTCCAGAATGGCTCATATCAACCACTAGGCCAACACGGTTCATTTCACGAACAACTTCTTTCCCCATGCGCGTCAGGCCCGTGTCGTCCTGTTCATAGCACCCTGTCGCAAGCAGTGATTGATTATTATATGTCAATTGCATGAACCGCAGGCCCAAGGTGTGCAACACCTCGACCAGACCGATGTCATCCTCGATGCAACTAGGGTTTTGAGATCCAAAAAATATAGCTGTGCGATTGGTATCGCGCGCTGTTTGAACGCACGCCGCTGTGCGCCCTTGAAAAATAAGATCGGGATAAAGTTCAAACCATCGATTCCATTGTTCGATGTTAAGCACAGTTTCGCGGAAATTTTCATGATATGTGATTGTGACGTGAACGGCATCCACGGCACCCTCCCGCATTTGACGGAATATTTTTTCGGACCAGTTCGCGTACTGCAGGCCGTCGATCATATAGCTCATCGTTTTATTCCCAATTTTAACAACCGCACTGTTAGCTACGTTTTTACTCTGTGCAAGGATAAACCGACGAATAACCGGCAATGTTTTCGTATGGGATATAAAAATTTATGTGATAGCTTTGCAAGCATAACCAACAGGAAGAATGATGCCAGTTGCGCCAAGCGATCCAACAATCCAGATCAAAGATATGACCATGGACCCTTATCCGGTTTATCGGCGGTTGCGGGCAGAATCACCTGTGGTCTTTTCACCGTCTTTGAACCGCACATTAATTACCAAGGCGGTCGATACCCGCGCCATTAAAGATAATCCAATTCTATTCAGTTCAAATGATCCCACCACACCAATGGAGCGTGCGTTTGAAGCGCATACGTTAATGCGTAAAGATGGTGATGTGCATCTTCGCGAACGAAATGCGATGATGCCCACATTTGCACCCAAGTTTATTAAAAATCACTGGCTGCCCATGTACGAAAAACTGGCCGATGAATATTTGGACCGCATACCAAAAGGCGAAGTGGTCGATCTTTTCCCCGCACTTGCTGGTCCAATAGCAGCAAAAATGTTGGGCGAAATGATGGGCATTCCCAACGCAACAGACGAAGAGTTGCAGCGTTGGTCGCAGGCGTTAATCGATGGTGCAGGTAATTTCGGTTATTTCGATGAACCATTTGAACGCGCAGCACAGGCCAATATCGAAATTAACAAATGCATCCGCTCTAATGAAATGCGCCTGCGTGCGCATCCCGACCCATCCGCTTTGTCGATGATGATTAATATGGACGATCCGATCGCATATTCGCAAATCATAGCAAACATCAAAATCGCAATCGGTGGTGGCATTAATGAACCCCGTGACGCGCTTTTGACGATTCTATACGGGTTACTTACCAATCCAGAGCAGCTGGAACATATTAAAGACACAGCAAACTGGGAACTTGCATTCCAAGAAGGCGTACGCTGGGTTGCGCCAATTCAGGTAAGTGGTCGCGTCGCAACTGAGGATACAGAGATACAAGGTATCGACATTCCCAAAGGCACAATTGTAATGGTTTGTCAGGCCTCGGCAAATCACGATGAAGACATGTTTGAAGAGGGGCACGCATACAACGTTTTCCGCAAGTCAGCCCCACATCAAAGCTTTGGGAGTGGCCCGCATCACTGTATGGGCATGCACATTGCCCGCCTAAGCGTTGCAGGAATACTTTTGCCAAAAATGTTTGAAAGATTTCCCAATATGCGTCTTGAGGATCCCACAGCCGTCAATTGGCGCGGCTTTGGTTTCCGTGGCCCAATCAATCTACCTATTAGATTAGATTGACAAAATTCCAAATTGTTGCGCACATATTTTCGCGATCAGAAAATATAGTGACAAAGGTATTGTTAGGTTTCATATTTACTTTAGCTCGGCTATTTATCTGTGGAAAACACATAAAAACGGACGCGGGTTATGTTTGGGAGAAAACAAAATGTACACACGTAAAAACTTATTAGGACTGATGAGTGGAGCGGCACTTGCTGTCGTTGCAGCTGGTGCTGCTGTTGCTCAGGAAGTTACACTAAAGCTTGAACACTTTCTACCAGCAGGCGCCAACGTTCCTGTGGAAATCCTTGATGTTTGGGCAGACAACCTTGAGCGCAACTCAAACGGACGTATTAAAATCGAACGTTATGCAACCATGTCACTGGGTGGCACACCCCCTGAATTGATTGATCACGTCCAAGACGGAATCGTTGACATCGGCTGGGTTGTTGTTGGTTACACACCAGGTCGCTACCCAACGACGGAAGTATTCGAATTACCGTTCATGGTAGAGGATGCTGATGCAGCGTCATACGCATTCTGGAAAATGCATGAACGCCACATGAAAGATGGTGAAACTAAAGATCTGAAAATGCTGGGGACTTGGGTGCATGGTCCTGGCATGTTCCACACTGCAGATCCAGTTGAAACACCTGCCGATCTAGCGGGCATGAAAATCCGTGGTGGTTCACGCTTGGTCAACGATCTTTTGACACGTGTTGGTGCGACCCCCGTTGGGATGCCTGTACCTGCGGTTGCCGAAGCATTATCAAAAGGCGTGATCGACGGAACAACAATCCCTTGGGAAGTTTCCGCAGCACTTAAGATTCCAGAGCTTGTGGAAAACCACACTCAGTTCGAAGGTCCAGCGCTTTACACTTTGACATTCTTCCTTGCCATGAACAAAGCAAAGTTTGATAGCCTACCAGCAGACATTCAGGAAATGATCGACGATCACTCTGGTTTGATGTTCTCAATCTTTGCAGGTTCAACTCAACAAGATGCAGACTGGCAGGCACGCGCAGTCGCAGAAGAGATGGGTAACAACATCATCACAGTTTCGGATACATCCGAATGGCGAGACCTGGTAAACCCGATCTATGATACATGGGTTGCGGATATGAATGCACAGGGCAAAGACGGTCAAGCACTGATCGACGAAGCACGTGCATTAATGGCTGAATATTCAGCAGACTAATCCAAAGGTCCAACCATCGGGCCGCTGATATAAACTGGCGGCCCGTACTTTATTTTAGAACTTGGG
>CAXABH010000301.1:0-3188 GCA_963966925.1 uncultured Rhodobacterales bacterium | reverse complement strand
CTGCCGCAAAAGCGTTGGTGGGGTAATGTGTCCATCCTTTCGCGTGACAGGGGCAGAAAAGGATCTGACGCGCGGTCGTGCCAATGTGTTGCGTTTGGCACTGACAGGTCAATTAGGCGATGATGCATTTTCATCTGATGAAATGGCAGACGCGATGGCGTTGTGTGTCGGTTGCAAGGCCTGTAAATCCGAATGCCCAATGTCCATCGACATGGCCAAAATGAAAACCGAAGTACAAAGCGCGCGCGCTGCAAAACACGGGGTAAACCTGCGCGAAAAATTGATTGCGGCCCTGCCCCGCATGGCGCCTATTGCATCAACTGTTGCACTGATTGCAAATTTTGCTTTGAAATTTGGGCATATAGCCGGTTTTGATAAAACCCGCCGCCTGCCAGATTTTCAAAAACCCTATTCAGGGCCCGAAACCGGTGAGGTTTTGTTATTTGCAGATACATTCAACCGACATTTTGATCCTGAAACGCTGCATGCCGCGGAACGTGTTATTGCAGCGACGGGCAAAACAGTTGGTGTAGTCTCGGCCCCTGGACGTGCGCTGTGTTGTGGGCGCACATACCTAAGTGCGGGTCAAGTCGATCGCGCAAAGCGGGAACTGAAACGCACGACAGATGCCTTTCGCGCAGCGCTAGATTCGGGAAAAACGATTGTTGGATTAGAACCATCCTGTACGCTGATGTTCCGAGATGAGGCTGTAAATTTGATTTCAGACTGGAGCGCGGAGCATGGCGCACAAATCCTGACCTTTGCCGAGTACATTACAAAACACCCACCCACAGGATTGGACATGTCGGGAATAGACGTGATGGTGCATGGGCATTGCCATCAAAAGGCGATGGGCGTGGCCCAACACACGGTTGATGCGGTGAATACCGTGCTGGGCGCCAATGCTACGATGATCGAAAGTTCATGTTGCGGCATGGCAGGATCCTTTGGGTATCAGGCAGAAACAGCCGAAGTATCGCGTCAAATGGCCGAAATATCACTGGCCCCAGCCGTCCGCGCAGCACCCAAGGATTCGATTGTGTTGGCAGATGGGTTTTCATGTCGCTGTCAGATCAAAGATGTGACTGAGCGTCAGGCCATCAACCTCGCGCTGCTTATGGATAAGGCACTTAAAATACATGCCACAGATCATTGATTTAATATATAATTTTGACCCAGTACAGGCGCTTACTCTGATTGCGATATTTCTATTTGCAGCGATTGTTAAAGGGTTTTTGGGCATTGGGCTGCCAGCTGCTTCGATGGCGTTTTTAACGCTTTTCATGCCCCCAACCGAAGCGATCCCATTGTTGTGGCTGTCAATTCTGGCAACCAATTCATTGCAGTTTGCCCATGCACCAAATAAATTGGACATTGCGCGCGAATATTGGATATTCGCCCTGGCGATTATGGTGGCGATCTTTGCCACATCCATGTTCATCACAGCCTATCCAACTGCACTTTTGACAGTGGCGATTGGGATTGCGATGGTGCTATTTTCGTTAAACCTGTTGTTTGGGATCAAACTGAAGATCGGACCAGGACGCGGATGGCATGTAGGATTTGGTATCCTATCAGGGGTGTTGGGCGGGATCAGTTCGATTTGGTCCCCCACTGTTGCGATGTATCTGGTTGCCCGTGATGTTAGTAAAGAACGGTTTATCGGGGCCACTGGTTTTTTATTTTTGGCAGGCACAATACCACTGGGTGCGGGTCAGGTTGTTGCTGGCATTCTAACGGGGCCTGCACTGATCAAGTCAGCCATGGCGTTAATGGTGGTCCTGATTGGATTTCGAATGGGCGAGTTATTACGCAAACGCGTCAGCCAGGACCTGTTTCGCAAAGCCGTTTTGGTTGCATTTTTCTTTATGGGACTGCGCCTGATTATTATTGGTTTCACCTAAGATCCATACAACAATTCATTTAGATATAAGCGTTGAATTTTACCTGATGGGCCTTTGGGTAACTCTGGTAAAATATGAACCTTCTCAGGTGATTTGAACGCCCCGACTTTTGCCTCACAAAGTGCCCGCAAACCATCTGCAGTCGCGTTTGATGTCTCACTCAGGCGCACAGCCGCCTCAACCCGTTCCCCATATTGCGGACATGGACGCGCGAATGCGGCGGCTTCAACCACATCTGGATGTTCGTATAGCACTTCGTCGATTTCACGCGGCGCTATATTTTCACCCCCCTTAATGATTAATTCTTTTAATCGTCCCGTGACAAAGACATATCCATCCTCGTCCATACGCCCCAAATCCCCCGTACGCAGCCAATCTCCGTGAAATGTTCCAGTCGTCGCATCGGGATTGCGCAGGTATTCCTTCATAACATTGGGGCCTTGGATTTGAATTTCGCCCTCGACACCGCGGGCGCATTCAATTCCAGCCCCATCGGCGATGCGTGCCTGATTGCTGATCGCTTTTCCCGCAGAGCCGATTTTATGCAATTTGGGGTCCAACGGATTAACCAAACACTGCGCTGCGGTCTCTGTCAGTCCCAAAGATTCGACAATCGCCAATCCAAACCGATCCTGAAAGGCGCGCTGTGTTTCAACCGCCAACGCGGATGACGCGGAACGCGCAAAGCGCAAGCGGGATTTCAAATCGGCACTTGGTTCTGCCGCCCCATGCAGAAGATGACTGATGATCGTGGGAACCACGGAAAACCACGTGATCCCCCCATCTGCGCCCTGTTGCCAAAATTTACTGGCGGAAAACCGCGATACCATGGCCAATGATCCGCCTGATACCAAACTGCCCATGACAGACACGCACAAACCATTGATGTGATAGAACGGCAATACGCCCATCCCACGATCACGTTCTGTTAATTCATGTGCCACACTAACGGTCCAACCACCCGCCAACAAACTAGATTGCGTGTGAATGACACCCTTGGGTCGCCCCGTCGTGCCAGATGTATACATCAACAAGGCGTCATCATCGGGGTCCACAGGATGTAACACTGCCTGCTGCTTTGTTGGGGCATATAGGTTCAGCCGTTCTGGTTTCACCTGATTGAACGCATCGATTTGCGTTTCATGAACAAACGCAACCCGTGCCTCAGAATGATCCATCGCATAGCCAAGCGCATCTGGACCTGCGGCCAAATTCAACATCGTGACGCGAAACCCACCATATAACGCGCAAAACAATGCCTTTACGCCTTCGTAACCATTGGGA
>CAXABH010000300.1:0-3192 GCA_963966925.1 uncultured Rhodobacterales bacterium | reverse complement strand
TATCTGAATACAGCAAGATCGACGCACCAGCTGCGTAGGATTGTGCAGAGCTTGCTCGATTTTTCTCGTCTATCTCTTTAATCGCGGATTGGTAGCGTGCTTCCATCTCATTTTTTGTCATATCAAACTCTCCATTACCTTACGGGAAATGTGTCGCAGTTCGACAAAGTCAATTCACATTCATAGGTGAATACGCAGATGCAGCAAAATATATTATATATCGCGGGCGCAACAGGTTACATTGGTCGCGAAGTGGTAATGCATGCACTGGAACTGGGTTACGTTGTACATGCGTCTACACGTGGCAAACCGCTGTCGGATCTTGCGCACCATGATAATTTGATCGTGGATTACATTAAGGCCCATGGCAATAAAACCAAATTCAATATTCCAACTGGTGCAGTCGTGATATCCTGCCTTTCAAGCAGAAAGGGAACTGCGCAAGAGGCAGAGGATATTGATTATCACATGAATATGGCGCTGTTGAATTGCGCACAGTCGCGTAATGCCAGCGTCTTTTTGATGTTATCCGCAATCTGTGTCCAAAAACCCAAGCTTGCTTTTCAGCGCGCAAAATTGAAGTTTGAAGCAAACCTGCAAGCCTCGGGTTTAAACTATTCCATTGTACGCCCCACAGCATATTTCAAATCACTAACAGGACAAATCAAACGCATTCAAAAAAACCGTCCATTTCTGTTTTTCGGAAACGGAACCGAAACTGCATGCACCCCAATTTCCAAACGAGACTTGGCCAAATTTATTTTAGATACTGTTCATCAACCTGCGTCCTGGAACAGAATTCTTCCGATTGGGGGGCCAAAACCTGCGCTAACGCCTGCGGATATGGCAGCGATTATTTCTAAAATCTATGATAAGCCGCTAAAGACCCGATCCATTTCGCCAAAAATATTCGATATTTTTCGCATGATCTTTTTTCCTCTCATATTCGTTAGTCATTGGGCACGTGAGAAATCAGAATTGATGAATATTGGAAAGTATTATGCAACTGAATCGATGCTGGTCTGGGACGCAGCGAATAATAAATATGATACAGATCGCACGCCAAGCACTGGCAAGGACACATTTTATGATCACATCATGAAAATGCGTGAAACAGGGTCGCTGGAAACGGTGGATAATGACACCCGTCTATTCTAAGATAAACACGACCAAGGATCACGAAACGACTGCCAATGTTTGACTACAGCCAGCTTCCCATTTTGATTAGCCTGATCGCAATTTTGATCGGCCTAACATTGCGTGGTCTGTGGCTGTGGACTTCGCTGACATTCGCAGTCCTATTTTTATACATCACTGACCGCGATAGCATCGTGACACTGGTCATATATCTGTTGACCGCATCACTTTTGATCCAAGGGTACATTCAGATCAAACGTGGGTATCAAAACTCTCAACAACTTGGAAAACCAGATAAGTTCACATTTGCAGTAGATGGGAACAATTTACTGGGTTTAGTAGATTGGGAATTAGATCGTTTTTTAGAGTTCATCCAAGAACTCGAGCGTGACGGCCTGCGGACCCATCTATTTTTCGATTATAGTATTCGACGCACTTTGAAAGAAAATGATCTGATGATCCCCAATGAAACTGTGCCTATGGCAGTGTGCCGTGTGATGGGCCGCGATCGATCAAACGTCACTGTTTCGAAAAAGGGCTATGGCGCCGATGCATTGCTTATTCGTTACGCAGACCGCGAGAGCATAACCGTACTCAGCAACGATAAATTCAAAAAGCCCAATGAAGATCGCTTTATACAACAATCTGTCCGCAGATTAGAGCGCCGTAACCTAATCCGGCGTGTCGATCTCGTCGAAAATAAACTAACGATTATGTAGAGCGTGCATTAACGACAGCACGCCAAAGAAGGAACGAAGCCAAATGACAAATGATTTTACCGAAGAAAAACACCTCGCCAGCGGCTGGTTTCGTTCACTAAGAGATCAGATTGTTGAAGCATTTGAAAACCTAGAAGACACACACAACAGCGGCCCGTTCAGCGATCTTGAACCAAAAAAATTCGAAGTCAAAACAACCAAACGAACAAGCAATGACGGCAGTGATGCAGGTGGCGGTTTGATGAGTGTTATGCGGGGTGGCCGCGTATTCGAAAAGGTGGGTGTCAATGTTTCAACCGTATTTGGGACATTAGGGAAAGAGGCGCAAATGGCAATGGCGGCCCGCAAAAACATTCCAGAAATGAAAACGGATCCACGGTTTTGGGCAAGTGGCATTAGCCTTGTTGCACATATGCGCAATCCCAATTGTCCTGCAGTTCATATGAATACGCGGATGTTTTGGACACCACATGCTTGGTGGTTTGGCGGTGGTTCGGATTTGAACCCCTGCATAGAATTTGAGGAAGACACCCAACATTTCCACAATCAACAAAAACTGCATTTGGATCCACATGGCACAGATTTGTACCCCGAATTGAAAGCCTGGGCAGATGAATATTTCTACATCCCTCACCGCCACCGCGCACGTGGTGTTGGTGGTATATTTATGGATGATCGATGCACTGGCGATTGGAAATCTGATTTTCAATTAACCCAAGACATTGGTCGTGCCTTTTTACCCGCCTATGTTCCTCTTTTGGAAAAACGGCGCGTCCAAGACTTTGATGAGGCTGATAAAGACACTCAACTGGTTCATCGCGGACTTTATGCAGAATATAATCTTGTCTATGATCGGGGAACAAAATTCGGGTTGGCGACAGGTCATGACGCAGACGCTGTTTTGATGAGTTTACCGCCCCTTGCAAAATGGACTTAACTAGATGGATATACTTGATCAACTGCGCGAAATCGTTGGACAAACACACGTTTTAAGCGGGGATGATACCCAACGCTACAGCGCAGATTGGTTAAAACAATATCACTGGACCCCTCTCGCCGTCGTGCGACCGGGCGAAACAGCCGAAGTTGCACGTGTCGTAGAGTTTGCAGATCAAAATCAATTATCCATCGTACCCATGGGGGGCAACACCGGTCTGACTGGGGCAACACGTGCACAGGACAGCATTGTGATTAGTTTGGAACGCATGTCCAAAATTCGCAAAATTGGGAAAGATGCAAAAATTGCAATCGTCGAAGCAGGTGCAATTCTATCAAACGTGCACGCGGCTGCAGATGATCACGACCTTGTCTTTCCTTTGACGTTTGGCGCAAAAGG
>CAXABH010000299.1:0-3193 GCA_963966925.1 uncultured Rhodobacterales bacterium | reverse complement strand
CACTGGGTGAAGTATCAACCGCCTATTTCAAAAATCCGATAACAGGCAGTATGATGGGATTCACGCATAAGGTCATCGTTTATGAGGAAGGTCGTGCGTTTGGATGGTCTGGCGATGTGATGTTGGGGCGACAGGATCACCATATTTTCCGGATCACAGAACTGCCAGATGGGGGCGCGATATTCAAACAAGAAGATGGTTTAAATGGTAAGAAACGTAATTTTCTAATCCGTTTGATTGAGGCGCAGATCGCCAAGATGTATGAAAAATTCAATCGCGAATTAAAAGAACGTGTAGAAAGCCTTTATCCACGTTCATAAGCCATAAACATAAAATAAATTTGGGGGCCGTTGTGGCCCCCAAATTTTTTATGACAGTGCGTCGTTACAGCGTCCACAGACATCTGCGTGAGAGTGCGTGCCAACATCGGGCAGAATTTTCCAGCACCGTCCGCACTTCGCGCCCTCGGCCTTTACAAACGAAACGGCGATGCCGTCGATGTCAGCCATGGTGAATGCATCCTGTGGTGCAGTATCTGTCGATAGGGTTAGATCAGAGGTGATGCAGATATCTGCAAATGGCATCTGTTCCAGCATCTCTTTGACTGCAGTATCGGCCAAATATAGCACGGGCGCGGCCTCAAGGCTGGCGCCGATGACTTTTTCTGTACGCTGCACTTCTAATGCGGCGGTGACAACACGGCGTACACGTCGGATCATCGTCCATTTTTCGGCCAGTTCTGGGTTTAGCCATTGAGCTGGCGTTTCTGGAATATCGATCAGGTGGACCGAGCTTTCTTCACCGCCAAAGCGCTCAAGCCAGACTTCTTCCATCGTGAATACCAGCACAGGCGCAAGCCATGTTGTGAGACGATGGAATAGAATATCCAAAACTGTGCGCGCCGCGCGGCGTTCAACCGTGTCACCATCACAGTACAGCACATCCTTACGTACATCAAAATAGAACGCTGACAGGTCAACCGTAGCAAAGGTAAAGATTGCCTGGAACACGCCCTGGAAATCATAGGCTGTGTATCCATCGCGTACTCGGGTGTCCAATTCCGCCAGGCGGTGTAGTACCCATTGTTCCAATTCTGGCATGTCCGCAGTGTCAATGCGGTCTGCCTCTTTGAAGTCATGCAGCGATCCCAGCATGAAACGCATGGTGTTGCGCAAACGACGATAGCTGTCCGCCACCCCTTTTAGGATTTCTGGGCCGATCCGCTGATCTGCGGAATAGTCGGATTGTGCCACCCACAGGCGCAAAATATCTGCACCATACTGTTTGACCACCTGTTCGGGAACAATTGTGTTGCCCAGGGATTTGGACATTTTCATGCCCTTTTCATCCAGTGTGAAACCGTGTGTCAAAACCCCGCGATATGGCGCGCGTCCTTTGGTGCCACAGGCCTGCAACATAGAAGAGTGGAACCAGCCACGGTGTTGGTCGGTTCCTTCCAAATAGAGATCGGCCAAACCATCTTCTGATCCGTCTTCTCGGTCGCGCAGCACAAAGGCGTGTGTTGATCCGCTATCAAACCAAACGTCCAAAATATCAAAGACTTGGTCATAAGCGTCAGGATCAACAATACCGCTCAGGAAACGTTCTTTGGCACCGTCTTGATACCATACATCTGCGCCATCGGCCTCAAACGCTTCGGCAATGCGGGCGTTCACATCCTCGTTGCGCAGCAGATAATCCGCATCGGTTGGCAAGGCACCTTTTTTCGTGAAACATGTCAGTGGGACACCCCATGCGCGTTGGCGCGACAAGACCCAGTCAGGGCGTGCCTCGATCATGGAGTATAGGCGGTTGCGGCCTGTTTTTGGGGTCCATTCCACCAGTTGATCAATTGAGGCCAACGCACGCTCACGGATCGTTTTGCCATAGGTGTCCTGATCATCGCCAACCACACGATCAATCGCTGCAAACCATTGCGGTGTGTTTCGATAGATCACAGGCGCCTTTGAACGCCATGAATGCGGATAGCTGTGTTTGATTTTACCACGCGCCAACAAACCGCCAACATTGATCAATTTTTCGATCACGGTTTTGTTTGCATCCCCTTCACCGCCTTTGCGGTTTAGGATATATTTTCCGCCGAAAAATGGCAGATCGGTGCGGAAAGATCCATCATCCATCACGTTATACGTGATGACCTGTTCCAACATGCCCAAATCGCGGTAAAGTTCGTATTCCTCCATCCCGTGTGACGGGGCGCAATGTACGAAACCTGTTCCTTCGGTGTCGGTGACGAATTCAGCGGCACGAAAATCGCGGATATCGTCCCATTCACCCTCTGATCCATCAGCGCCATGTAGGGGGTGGGTCAGTTTGATTTTCGCCAAATCGTCGCTGGTGACATCGCACAAACGACGATACATTGTGTCATCCAGGCGCGCTTTGCCCATCACATCCGCGGCCAAGTTATCGGCCAAGATATAGCGATCGCCAATGGTTGCCCAACATTCTTCTGGGCGACCTGTCACCTCATATAGGCCATAGGAAATATCGCTGCCGTAAACGACCGCTTTGTTTGATGGGATGGTCCACGGCGTGGTCGTCCAGATCACAATATGGGCACTGTCCAGTGTTGCATCGCCCGTTTCAACGACGCGGAATTTCACCCAGATCGTGTGGCTTTCTTTGTCATGATATTCCACCTCGGCTTCTGCCAAAGCGGTTTTTTCAATGGGGGACCACATCACGGGTTTTGATCCCTGATATAATGTACCATTCATCAGGAATTTCATGAATTCTTCTGCAATCACGCGCTCTGCATGAAAATTCATTGTCAAATACGGATTTTCCCACTTGCCTGTGACGCCAAGGCGTTGGAATTCTGCGCGCTGGATATCAACCCAACCGTCGGCAAATTTGCGGCATTCTTGGCGGAAATCAATGACGTCCACTTCGTCTTTGTTTCGTCCCTTTTTGCGGTATTGCTCTTCGATCTTCCATTCAATTGGCAAACCGTGGCAATCCCACCCAGGGATGTAACGGGCATCTTTGCCCATCATTTGTTGGGAGCGCACAACCATATCTTTTAGCACCTTGTTCAAGGCGTGCCCGATATGAAGGTGCCCATTTGCGTAGGGAGGGCCATCATGAAGCGTAAAGGGTTTGCGATTGGCTTTTTCCCGCAAACGGTCATAAACTCCGATTTTCTCCCACCGCGCGAGCCATTCTGGTT
>CAXABH010000298.1:0-3199 GCA_963966925.1 uncultured Rhodobacterales bacterium | reverse complement strand
ACTGGTTATATTTCAGTCGGTAAAAGATTTTATACGGATTATGCAAATAAAGTTCATTGTGAAAAATTTGAGAGTGCAAAATATATGGATTATATTTCTGCAAGTTATAATTTCATGGATTCTCCCAAAAGAGGTCCTGCTAAAAGAGATTCCATAGATCAAACAAATAGCTTGTTACCGTCTGGAACAATTACTGACATGACGGCAGAATATCAAAAAAATACGACTATTCAATTTAATCCTTGGGAGAATCGTTTTACAGGTGCTCTGGCCAGCAGCACAGGCCCGATTGGCTGCACTTGGGCGTATGGCATTTACAAACTATATTCTGCAATCTGTGATCGCGACTACATTTTTTTATGGCTATGGATTTGGATTTTTTGGATCGGTTGAGCGTTGAGGGCAGTTTTTGATTGTGCTGCTGATTTGGACGTTTCAGCTTTGGCTCTCGCCCATTTGGTTGTCTCGATTCCGGTTTGGACCACTGGAATGGCTATGGCGGTCACTGACATATTTTAAATTTCAACCGATGATCAAATAGATGTATTTAGTTGCGTTTTCTCTATTGACGGTACATGCGAAAACACCTATCCCACTGCACACGCGCGGTTGTAGCTCAGTTGGTTAGAGTACCGGCCTGTCACGCCGGGGGTCGCGGGTTCGAGCCCCGTCAACCGCGCCACTTTCACATAAATTTCATGCACAAAATGGTAATCCAAGCCGCGCCAACAGATATGGCCGTAACGGCAACAGCGGCGCTGCCTGCATCTTTGGCTTGTTTCGCCAAATCGCGGCGTTCCATGCTGATATCATCCACCACACGTTCAATGGCGGTGTTCATGCATTCGGCGGCCAAAACCATAATACCACCCATGACAAGGATCGCCGTTTCCGCCGCAGACAGCGGTAGATAAATCGC
The DNA here is from genome assembly GCA_963966925.1 of uncultured Rhodobacterales bacterium. Classification (GTDB taxonomy): domain Bacteria; phylum Pseudomonadota; class Alphaproteobacteria; order Rhodobacterales; family Rhodobacteraceae; genus HIMB11. Next base: position 2,280 of record CAXABH010000298.1, on the reverse strand, counting down.
CAAAGGGGTGGAAATACAATTTGCCACGATCCACTGTTTCAAACTGGCTTCAGTTTGCCAGATATTGCGCCATCCATCCAGTGACCATACCACACGATCACAGAAGCGTTGCCATTGCTGCGATAAAAAGCCCACTTTAATCCCCTATGCCTGTCGTGTTTAGCTATGGTGCACTTTGCTTTATGGCGAATAGCCTGTGCAAGGGAAAACTATGGTGTCACACCATCCTTAGCTTGGGTATTGATTAAGCCAATGGACCAAAATTGGCAAACGCACTTAATCCACAGTCTCTGCCACAGTTTCAGTGCCGGCTTCAGTTTCGGCCTCAATCTCGGCGGCGCGTTTTTCGACCAACTCGACGATATGGTCAACCATGTGATCATTGCTGATTTTGTGATCCTGTTTTCCGGCCCAATAGACCATGCCATGACCACTGCCACCGCCCGTAAATCCCACATCAGTCATCAATGCCTCACCGGGGCCATTCACAACACAGCCGATGATTGACAGGCTCATCGGGGTTTTGACGTGCTCAAGGCGCTGTTCCAATGTTTCGACAGTTTTAATCACGTTAAATCCCTGACGTGCACAAGAGGGACAGGAAATAATATTAACACCACGATGGCGTAAGCCCAGTGATTTTAGGATATCATAGCCAACTTTAACTTCTTCGACAGGATCAGCAGATAGGGATACGCGGATAGTGTCGCCAATGCCCATCCAAAGCAAATTGCCCAACCCAATAGAGGATTTGATTGTGCCACTCATCAATCCGCCTGCTTCAGTGATTCCAAGGTGGAGTGGCGCATCCGTCGCTTCGGCCAATGCCTGATAGGCGGCAGCCGATAGGAACACGTCCGAAGCCTTAACACTGATTTTGAATTCGTGAAAATCATTGTCTTGTAGGATTTTTATATGATCCAAACCGCTTTCGACCATCGCATCAGGGCAGGGTTCAGCATATTTTTCCAATAGGTGTTTTTCCAAGGATCCCGCATTGACCCCAATGCGCATAGAACAGTTGTTGTCCCGCGCGGCTTTGATCACTTCGCGCACGCGATCCTGTGATCCGATGTTGCCGGGGTTGATGCGCAAACAGGCGGCACCTGCTTCGGCGGCTTCAATCCCGCGTTTGTAGTGGAAATGAATATCCGCCACGATGGGAACGGGGCTTTCTTTCACAATCTCTTTTAGCGCTTTAGAGCTGTCCTGATCTGGCACCGAGACGCGCACAATGTCTGCACCTGCGTCTGCGGCGGCTTGCACCTGTGCAATTGTTGCGGTGACATCTGTGGTCAGTGTATTCGTCATTGTTTGCACCGCGATCGGTGCATCCCCCCCAATAGGCACATTGCCCACATGAATTTGGCGGGATTTCCGGCGATAGATATTGCGCCAAGGACGCACATGATTAAGCGACATAGCAGCCTCGTGTTTGCTGTTGTGTAATGTATAATTGACAGAAAGCGTGCGCGTAATCAAACATCTATTGTTCTAAAGGTGCGTCAAAGCTTTCAAAATTGGCTTGCGCGATCAATGTGCGCAGTTCACCATCATTGTCAATAATGGCTGGGGCATATGCTTCTGACAGGCTTGCAACGGACAGTTCAACATTTTTAACAACATTGCTGCCCGCACCCGCAGGGCCGTATAATTCGCGATTGACGCTAAAATAAACCGACCCAGACATACCAGCGCGCATCGTTGGTGATCCCTCTGTTTGGGGCAGCGTAAATTCTTCACCAGGCTGCATAATTTTGGCCAAGATGACTGATCCAGTGGAGGATGTTACTTGTACCCAGGCCTCGCGGGTTGCAACAATCGCGATGGTGGGGGGTAAATCTTCGACCACTTGGGGGGCGGTGCTTGCAATATCTTCGCGGCTAACTTCTTCGACAACATCAGCAATAATGGCGTCTAGACCTGCAAATGTGGGTACTGTTTGGTCGGTTTTGGGTTCGGGGAAGTTTGCAAAGCGGTTTGGATCAAGTGTCGAAATCGGTGCATCACGCGCCACTAAAATTGGGGTGTCTAGGGCAGGGGGGCGATACATGCGTTCCAGTTTGTCTGCGCGTTGATCCAAGGATACGCCAACGACATCAGCTGTGCTCGCACTCTCGACATCCGAGCGGTTGAATTCAGATTGAACGACGGGCGTGTTTTCGGATGGAACGACCTGCACTTTTTGTATTTCTTGGAACACTGACCACGCGCCATAGCCCAAGCCCGCAACCAATAAACACAAAGCTGCGATTGATCCAACCGCGGCTGCTTCAAACC
>CAXABH010000297.1:0-3200 GCA_963966925.1 uncultured Rhodobacterales bacterium | reverse complement strand
GAAGGGAGAGAGGAGGAGAAAAGAGAGAAGAAGGAAAGAAAGAAAGAAGAAGGAGGAAAAAGAATGAGTATGTCAAGGAGAAGACGGGATAGGAGAAGAAAATACGTGACTGGAGTTCAGAGGTGTGATCTTCGGGCGGGATCGGTCGTGCCCTGGCCGATCGCTATAGCGCACACGGCGCACAGGTGACTGGCATAGCGCGCACAACGCATGGTTTGGATTATTCCAAACCTGAGACCGTTGACGCAGCCATGGCGCAGGTTGATGGCCCGTTTGATCGTGTAATTGTGGCAAGCGGTGCGTTAGAAATAGAGGGCTATGCGCCTGAAAAAACGATACAAGCCATTACTGCACAGGGAATGGCAGATCAATTCGCGGTCAACTCGATTGGTCCTGCATTAATTTTGAAACACATCAAACGTTTATGCCCAAGGCGCGCACCCGCGGTTGTTGCAGTGTTATCAGCGCGCGTTGGATCCATTGGGGATAATCAAATTGGCGGGTGGATCAGCTATCGTGCAGCGAAGGCCGCCGTGAACCAAATCATCCGCACCAGCGCGATTGAGTTGGGACGCACGCATCCTGAACTTTCCCTAATTGCGTTGCACCCCGGCACAGTTGCCACAAACTTCAGTGCCAATTACACCGCACGACACGCCACCCAAACGCCGCAAAATGCTGCGCAGCATATGGCACAGGTGATCGAGTCCAGGACACCCCAAACAAGCGGCCAATTTTTTGATTGGGCGGGGAAATCAGTAGAATGGTAAGACAAATTATCGTAATTTTGGGCGATCAACTATCACCCGAGAACCCTGCACTGCGCACCGCGGATCCATCACAGGATATTGTTTTTATGGCCGAAGTCGGAGGTGAGGCTACATATGTACGCCACCACCCGCAAAAAATCACACTGATTTTAAGTGCGATGCGCCACTATGCACAAGATCTGCGGGAAAATGGATGGACCGTGCATTACACCGCCTTGGATGATCCAGAAAATCATCACTCTCTTCGTGCAGAAATTCTGAAAATTGCTGCGCAGCATGATTGCACAAAAATCACATTGGCCGAGCCAACAGAATGGCGCGTCATCGATGATATGACCGCATTACCATTGGATGTCACTCTGGTACCGGATGACCGCTTTTTCGCATCGCATATCGATTTTGAAACATGGGCGCAGGGACGAAAATCATTGCGGATGGAGTATTTTTACCGCGAGATGCGCAAATCCACTGGATACCTGATGGAGGATGGGAAACCCACTGGTGGACAGTGGAATTATGACCACGACAATCGCAAAGCCGCGCCCAAGGATGTCACGCATCCTGGACCAATTCCATTTACACCTGATGCGATCACTGTTGCTGTCATGGCGGCGGTAAAGTCCCGTTTCGACAATCACTTTGGCACATTAAACCAATTCGAATATGCGGTAACACGTGCTGACGCGCTACGCGCTCTTGATCATTTTGTTGCCCATGCTCTGCCGCGATTTGGGGATTATCAGGATGCAATGCTGCGCGATAACAAATATTTGTATCACTCAGTCCTATCACCCTACATCAATATCGGACTTCTGTCCCCAAAAGAGGTGTGTGACGCGGCTGAACAGGCATTCAAAGACGGTCATGCGCCCATTAATGCGGTCGAAGGATTTATTCGACAAATCCTAGGCTGGCGTGAATTCATGCGCGGGATTTATTTCCTAAAAGGGCGTGATTACATCAATTCGAATTATTTGGAACATGATCGCCCCTTGCCCGATGTGTATTGGGGGGCTGATAGCAAAATGTTGTGCATGAAAAAGGCCGTCGAACAAACCCAGGAAACGGCCTATGCACATCATATCCAACGATTGATGGTCACAGGAAATTACGCGCTATTAGCAGGCGTTGATCCACATCAGGTACATGAATGGTATTTGGGGGTTTACGCAGACGCCTTTGAATGGGTTGAGGCGCCAAACACCATCGGGATGAGCCAATTTGCAGACGGTGGGGTTGTGGGATCAAAACCCTATGTCAGCAGCGGTGCATACATCAATCGCATGTCAGATTACTGCAAATCATGCGCCTATAAAGTGTCCGAGAAAAAGGGCCCCGACGCCTGCCCATTTAATCTGTTGTATTGGCATTTTTTGATGCGGCACAGGGATCGATTTGCAAAAAATCCACGCATGGCCCAGATGTACCGCACATGGGAGCGTATGGATCCAGATCACCGCGCAACGGTGCTGGCAGAAGCCGACGCCTATTTAGAGGGCGAAGTGCCGCACACGGATCACTGATCCGCGTTACTGACCAGCGCGCCGTTATTCCATTCGCCGCTTGCGGTATTTCCGTTAGCAAAACGGATGGTGCCCTGTCCCTGACGTTTGCCACGCTGGAACGTGCCTTCGTAAATATCACCGTTGGCATATGTGGCCACACCTTGGCCGGTGATTTCACCATTTGCCCAATCACCCGTATAAGTGAACCCGTCAGTCAATTTGATCGCTCCCTGACCGTGACGTTGTCCGTTTAGGTAATCACCCTCATACACCATGCCATCGGGAAAGGTTGCTTTGCCTTTGCCTGATCGCGTGCCGTCTTGCCAATCCCCTTCGTAGGTATAGCCATCGGCATAGGTCATTACGCCAAATCCATGATTGCGGGCATTTTGAAAATTGCCCTTATAGGTGACGCCATTTGCATAGGCTGCGACCCCTTCGCCCTCGATGACGCCCGCACTCCATCCGCCTTCGTAGCTAGAGCCATCGGGATAAACGATTTTGCCAACGCCATCGGCCAGACCGCTGACGAAATCGCCGGTGTATATTGATCCGTCAGGATAGGTGACCTGACCCTGTCCCTGAATTTGGCCATTTTCCCAGCTGCCCGTATATTGGTAACCATCCTTGCCGATGAATGTGCCTTGGCCTATGCGCTGGTCATCTTCGAAGTTGCCTTCGTAGATATCGCCGTTGGCATAGGTCACTTTACCCTGTCCTTGGCGACGGCCATCGACCAAATTGCCTTCGTAAACATCCCCGTTGGGTTGGATTAACTTGCCCAGGCCGTTGATTTCGCCCGCCTTCCATAGGCCTTCAAAAATCAGACCTTCGGGCATTTCTAATCTTCCGCGACCCTCACGTGCCCCGCGCACGACACTGCCATCATAAATGGTACCATCGGGATAGGTGATGCGTGCGGCAC
>CAXABH010000296.1:0-3210 GCA_963966925.1 uncultured Rhodobacterales bacterium | reverse complement strand
AAGACGGTGAAGTTCTGGTGGAAATTAAGGCCACTGGGATTTGTCACACTGATGAATTCACACTTTCTGGTGCCGACCCTGAGGGACTTTTCCCAGCGATCTTAGGACACGAAGGTGCAGGCGTCGTTGTCGAAGTTGGACCTGGTGTTAAGGATTTGAAAGTTGGCGACCACGTCATTCCACTATACACGCCAGAATGTCGTGAATGCGAATATTGTTTGCATCCGAAAACCAACCTGTGTCAGTCCATTCGTGAAACGCAAGGGCGTGGTGTAATGCCCGATGGTACGAGTCGGTTCAGCATGTTGGATGGAACACCAATTTTGCATTACATGGGCTGTTCAACATTTGCTAATCACACTGTTTTGCCTGAAATCGCGCTTGCGAAAATCAACCCCGACGCGCCATTTGATAAAGTTTGCTACATTGGGTGCGGTGTGACCACAGGGATTGGCGCTGTGATCAATACGGCAAAAGTTGAAATTGGCAGTCGTGCGATTGTCTTTGGATTAGGTGGTATTGGTCTGAACGTTATTCAGGGTTTGCGTTTGGCGGGTGCAGATCAGATTGTTGGTGTTGATCTAAATAACGACAAACGCGCAATGGCTGAACGTTTTGGCATGACGGATTTCGTCAACCCAAGTGAGGTAGAAGGCGATCTTGTGCCCTATCTTGTTAATCTGACAAAAGGTGGCGCTGATTATACATTTGATGCAACTGGTAATGTCCAAGTTATGCGTGCGGCACTCGAATCTGCGCACAAAGGATGGGGCGAAAGCATCATTATTGGTGTTGCCCCAGCAGGTGCTGAAATCTCAACCCGTCCGTTCCAATTGGTCACGGGGCGTGTTTGGCGTGGGACGGCATTTGGTGGTGCACGCGGCCGTACCGATGTTCCCAAAATTGTTGATTGGTACATGGAAGGTAAGATCGAAATCGATCCGATGATTACCCATACCCTCAGCCTTGATGACATCAATAAAGGGTTTGATTTGATGCATTCTGGTGAAAGTATCCGCAGCGTCGTCGTATACTAACAAAAACTAGCGCGCCGATATAAAGGCGCGCTTACTTCTGGGGGGCATAGGCCCGACAAAAGGTTTCAACAGCAGCCGAAACCACCCGTTGTTTTTCATCATCGCTAAATTCGCTGCGAATGCCGAAAACGGCCTGGGGCCACAGGGTTGCCTTGCACAACTCGGTAAATTGATCAGCGGCCAATTCGAAATCAGAAATTTCGATTTCCCCCGCATCTGCCGCTTTGCGTAAATATTCGGCGATATGTTGTCGCCCCATCATGGGACCATTTTCGTAAAATTGACGTCCAAGTTCAGGGATGCGGTCCGCCTCGGCGACGCAAATTCTAAACATTTGTTGCGAAAATTCAGATAAGAAAAAGTTAACCATATAGCCCGCAGCTTTGCGTAAAACTTGACGGATATCCTGGGTTTGATCGATTTCTTCCATCGCATGTTCGGCCATGTGTTCACATTCGGCTTTGACGACTTCGATGAATAGCCTTTGTTTATCGGGGAAATAACTATAAACCGTCGCCTTTGATACTTTGGCGGTACGGGCCACTTCGTCCATATTCGCATCACCATAGCCGCAGGACATGAATACGCTGCGCGCACCCATAAGCACCTGATCGTATTTGCGACCTTTTCGAATTGAGACGGTGTGTATTGTCATATGTTTCCTCAGTGAAATGAACTTACGAGCTTTCTTACAAAGTCTCAAGTGATGGGTTGTTTTCTGCCTAAAGAGTACTAATTTAGAATTATTCTAAAAATGGTGATGAAATGATTCCACAACGGCGTAGATTTAAGGATTTAGATGAACAACACATCCTTGCTCTTGCGATTTCAAGCGAGGAAGATGATGCCCGAATTTATCGTGGTTTCGCAGCGCGTCTGCGGGATGATTTCCCCAAAACCGCAGCATTGTATGATGACATGGCGCGGGAAGAAGATTCCCATCGCGCTGCATTGATAACCCTGCACAAAGTCCGTTTTGGTGAAACGATCCCACTTATCCGTCGTGAACATGTCGCGGGATTTTATCAGCGTCGCCCGACGTGGTTGTCTGACACCCTAAGTCTGGATCAAATGCGATCCCACGCCGCTGATATGGAAAAGCAGGCAGAACAATTTTATCTGGTTGCTGCTGCGCAAACACAAGATGCGGATACGCGCAAACTGCTGGGTGATCTTGCTGCGGCGGAAGCGGGTCATCATCGTCATGCACGAAATCTTGAGGAAGGCGTTCGCCAAGGCGGTGAAGAAGAGGAAGAAACGGAAAACCGCAAATTTATTTTAACCTGGGTTCAACCGGGTTTGGCAGGGCTGATGGATGGGTCTGTTTCAACCCTGGCGCCGATTTTTGCGACAGCTTTTGCAACCCAGGATACATGGACCACATTCCTAGTTGGGCTGGCTGCATCCATTGGTGCAGGCATTTCAATGGGGTTTACCGAAGCGGCCAGTGATGACGGCGTCATATCGGGGCGTGGCTCTCCCATCAAACGTGGAATTGCGGCGGGTGTCATGACGACACTGGGCGGATTAGGGCACGCACTACCCTATTTGATCCCTGATTTTTCACTTGCCACGACGCTTGCAATTTTGGTCGTCTTCGTCGAGCTGTGGGCAATTGTTTGGATTCAAAACCGGTACATGCAAACCCCATTTTTACGCGCTACATTTCAGGTGGTTTTGGGGGGTGCATTGGTCTTTGCGGCAGGGGTGTTGATTGGGAGTGGATGATTTCGATTGACCACTGCGGGCCAAGTGCTAAGGCTTGGTTATGTATGAAATTTTTCTGAAAACCCTCCCTTTCTTTGCCTTAATTGGTGTTGGATATATTTCGGGCGTCACGCGTTTTTTTACGCAAGAGGCGACAGCCTATTTAACAAAATTTGTATTTTATTTTGCATTGTCTGCGATGCTGTTTCGATTTTCTTCAAACCTATCATTGGGCGATTTGTTTGATTGGAACTTTGTACTCGCTTATTTGCTTGGGTCGATCGTGGTGTATCTTTTGGCAGGATTAGTGGCGCTTTACCGTGGTATATCAATCACAGAGGCCGCGATTGAGGCCCAGTGTTCGATTATTGGCAACGTTGGTTTTTTGGGGATACCCATGTTGGCCCTTCTGATGGGCGAGGCTGCGGTTGGCCATGTCATGATGGTGTTGGCGGTTGACCTTTTG
>CAXABH010000295.1:0-3215 GCA_963966925.1 uncultured Rhodobacterales bacterium | reverse complement strand
CCCCATCGCCCGCATTTTTGGCAGCGCGGCTGCGGTCGTGTGAAATGCAGAACTTAGATTGATTGCGATAATGTCGTTCCACTTATCAATTGGGAATTCGTCAATGGGGGCAACGTGTTGAATGCCCGCGTTATTTATTAGGACATCACAGGTACCACTTGCCTCAATTAGATTTCGACATTGTTCAGGGTCGGACATGTCAGCCTGAATATAGCGTGCAGAAATGCCAAATTCGTCTGTTATAGCGCTGGCCAATGCGTGATCATCATCCGTATCTGTGAATGAATTCAGAACGACATCAGCCCCCGCGCCTGCCATGGCGCGCGCGATCCCCAAACCAATTCCCGATGTTGATCCTGTTATGACCGCTTGTTTCCCCGATAGGTTCATTTGATACGCTCCTGCAAACTATGTCTGTTGTGTTATTTCCCCTTTGGCGCGGGGTTACAAGCCAGCGGGGATCTACAGACAAAAAAAAAAGCGCCTGCAAAAGCAGGCGCCAAGTCATTGAGGCAGGTTTCATACAGGCAAGAAACCTATCGAGCAGTGAGTTTGTTATATCGCTTATCTTTGATCACTCCAAGCTAAAAGTTTGAAATCTTACGGATACGTCATTAGGCTATTGATCAAAGCATGTTAAAAAGAATGAGAAACATATGAAGTTTTCCCTGATTTACCAAGGAATTAAGGCTATCGCCATAGGTGTGGCAATTTTATCCACACCTGCAACGGCCGAGCCTGCGCCCGCAATTTCAATGTATGGGTCGCCCGATTTGGATGTAAATTTTGTGTCGCTACCTTATGCGAATCCTGATGCACCCAAGGGCGGAACACTGATTCTGGGCGAAGTTGGGGGATTCGATTCGCTTAACCCGCATATCATAAAAGGTCGCGCTCCTTGGCAGCTTCGTTTCTGGGGGTATGAGACTTTGATGGGGCGTTCGTGGGACGAACCATTCACGCTATATGGGCTGTTGGCCGAAACAATCGAAACCGGCCCAAATCGCGAATGGGTCGAATTTAGCCTGCGTCCAGAGGCGCGTTTTTCTGATGGCTCTCCTGTCACTGTTGAGGATGTGTTGTGGTCTTATGAAACGCTCGGAACTGTTGGGCATTGGCGCTATCGTGGTTTGTGGGGCAAAATTGAAACGATTGAACAAACGGGGCCACGCAGTGTGCGTTTTACATTCAACGAAGATAATCCAGAACTAGCCCTATTAGCAGGCATGCGCCCAATCCTAAAAAAGGCACAATGGGAGGGTGTTGATTTCACGATTTCAGGGTTGGATACTGTTCCAATTACATCAGCCCCCTATGTGATCGATAGCGTTGATCCAGGGCGCAGTATTTCATTGAAACGAAACACGGATTATTGGGGCGCGGATTTGGCGTTTCGCCGTGGAACAAACAATTTTGACGAAATCAAACTGGAATATTTTGGCGATGCTACTGTTTTGTTCGAAGCGTTTAAATCCGGTGACATTGACATGATGCGCGAAGGGAACGCGGAAAAATGGGAAACGCAATATAATTTTCCTGCGATGCAGGCAGGGCAAATGACAAAATCCGAAATCCCACATCAACGTCCAACGGGAATGCGCGGATTGGTCATGAATTCGCGGCGTGATTTATTTGCGGATTGGCGTGTGCGTCAGGCGATGATCGAAGCGTTCAATTTCGAATATATTAATGATGCGCAAACGGGTGGACGACAACAGCGAATTCAAAGTTATTTTGGCAACTCTATCCTTGGAATGCGGGATGGCGCTGCATCAGACGGGGTTGCAGATTTGATAACGCCATTTGTCGACACATTGCCCCCTGACACAATGCAAGGCTATCGTTTTCCAATCAGTGATGGATCAGAGCGGAACCGCAAAAACATGCGTCGCGCGTCAGGTTTGTTGGAACAGGCCGGGTACCGTGTTGTTGATGGTCAGTTAACCAATCCAGCGGGCGAACCCGTATCATTTACGATTTTGCTACGTCAAGGTGCCCAGGAATATCTGGCCATTGTCGAATTATACATGGATGCATTGTCGCGCTTAGGCATTTCGGTAGAAGTTGATTTGGTTGATGGTGCGCAATATGCCGAACGGCGCAAGGCGTTAGATTTCGATATGACACCTTTTGCCCGTTCTCTCTCGCTTTCTCCTGGGAATGAACAACGGCTGTATTGGGGGCAGGAATACGCAGATTTCGAAGGTACACGTAATTTGATGGGCATCAAATCGCCCGCAATAGATGCATTGATCGATGCATTAAATACCGCAAAAACACGTCAGCAATTTTTGGATGCCGTGCGTGCGATGGACCGTGTCCTTACGGCGGGTCGCTATGTTATTCCAATTTATCACAATGGACCCAGTCGTATTGCACACAAAACACATCTGAAATTTCCTAAGACCACCCCAATATATGGGGATCGCATTGGATTTTTCCCTGATGTATGGTGGCACGAGGAATAAGGGGTCAAAAAATGAAAAAACTCTCATTAGTCGTGATGATCTGTGCCGTTGGTGCCTGCCAAATCAAACCAAGCATGACGGTTCAAGGATCACCAAACAAACACGTGAAGGTTAGCACAACCATCACGCCTTCCAGTGTGTTACCCAACGCTACAATTACGCTAGGGCGGTGACCCAAAGGATTGTTGCGTCCTCATCACTAAGTGAGATGACATTGTGGCCCATACTGGCATCATAATAGGCCGTGTCCCCACGACGCATTTCGATGGGCTCATAAAATTCTGTGTATAGGCGAATGACGCCTGTTAGCACGTACAGAAATTCCTCTCCATCATGGCGAACCCAACCGTCAAATTCATCAATTGACCGCGCACGCACACGGGCACGATAGGGCAGCATTTGTTTTTTGGTCAGACCATCTGCCAGCAATTCATGTTCATAGGTTACAGTTGCATGTGCCGTTCCTTGCCCGTTTTTCGTGATGACCATGCGGCCATTGATCTGATCCTTTACGGGTGGGGTAAATAATTGCGGAACTGATATATCCAGCCCAACAGCCAGCTTTTTCAATGCGTCATAGGTGGGCGACATTTGCCCATTTTCAATTTTTGACAGGGTCGAACGCGCAAGCCCCGCCTGCTGTGCTGCTTGTTCAAGGGTCCAATTGCGCGCCTTGCGTAAATCACGCACACGCCTTAGCCGTACCGCTGCTTTTGGTCCCAGTGATTATTCGAAGTTTTTTTTCAG
>CAXABH010000294.1:0-3216 GCA_963966925.1 uncultured Rhodobacterales bacterium | reverse complement strand
AAAATCACCACTTTCCCAGTTGTTTAACTGAGCACGCTTTAACCCTGCCTTTGCAGCATATTCGCTTTGCGTCATCCCCAATAGTTTTCTATGCCAACGTATTCGGGCGGCGGTATCGTTGAAGGAGTTAATCATTTAAGATGTCTAACATGAACACAAAATATTCCTAGATTTAATCTTGTTTCGTGCATGGGATTTAAACGCGTTGCTAGCTAATAACCCATTCAAAACGGACCAGGCCAGCATCAAATGATATCTTTACTCAATATACTGAAAAAATGGCGGAAACGAAGGGATTCGAACCCTCGAGACGGTTTCCCGCCTACTCCCTTAGCAGGGGAGCGCCTTCGACCACTCGGCCACGTTTCCGTTGACTGGTTTATCTAGCTCCGCCACTAGGGACAAGAGGCGAATTGCGAAAAAAGTCAAAACGCCCTCAAAAATATGAAATTATTTTATGCGTTGAACAGGAAGTGCATCACATCCCCATCTTGAACCACATAAGATTTGCCCTCTACGCGTAATTTACCTGCATCACGTGCGCCGCTTTCGCCATTGCATGCGATGTAATCATCATATGCAACGGTTTCTGCACGAATAAACCCACGTTCAAAATCACCATGGATCACGCCCGCGGCCTGCGGTGCGGCGGTTCCGATGCGGATGGTCCATGCGCGGGCTTCTTTGGGGCCGACGGTGAAATATGTTTCCAAACGCAAAAGCCCGTAACCCGCGCGGATCAAACGATCAAGGCCTGCTTCCTCAAGGCCCATCTCATCCAGGAACATTTCGGCCTCATCTCCGTCTAACTGGCTGATTTCCTCTTCGATTTGGGCGGAAATTAAAACGGTTGCGGCCCCCTGCTCTGCCGCCATTTTTTCGACCGCCGCAGAATATTCGTTGCCCTCTTTTGCACATCCTTCATCTACATTGCAGACATAAAGGATGGGTTTTGTTGTCAGTAATTGCAGGCTGTTCCACGCCTTGGCATCCTCTGCATCAACGTCCACTGCGCGCGCAGGTTGACCGTTTTCCAACATTTCAAGCGCGGCCTTAAGCAGACGTTCTTGGACAACGGCCTCTTTATCCCCACCGCGCACTTTACGCGACAGGTTTTGCAAACGCTTTTCGATGCTTTCCATGTCAGCAATCATCAGTTCGGTTTCGATGGTTTCAGCATCTGCAACTGGGTCAACGCGGCCCTCAACATGGGTAACATCCCCATCATCAAAACAGCGTAACACATGCGCGATTGCATCGACTTCGCGGATTTTTGCCAAAAATTGGTTACCCAGCCCTTCGCCCTTGGATGCGCCTTTTACCAGGCCAGCGATATCTACAAAGGTCATGCGTGTTGGAATAATCTGTTTTGAGCTGGCAATCGCGGCCAATTTATCCAACCGCAGATCAGGAACAGCAACATCCCCAACATTTGGTTCGATTGTACAAAACGGGAAGTTCGCAGCCTGCGCCGCCGCCGTTTTTGTCAGCGCGTTAAATAGGGTGGATTTACCGACATTTGGCAATCCAACGATACCCATTTTAAATCCCATGATGTGACCCTTTTTGCACAGATTTTCGATGGAGTGCTTCTATGCGCTATGCCCCCTTGGTGCAAGAGTGGATCGCACAGCAAGATTTTCGTGGTATTTTCGTGGAAATTCAGCGTTCGCCCCTATTGTTATTCCCATCTTGCTCTGGCAGTTTGTGCCAAACTTGAACACTGGGATACTTGTGATGACACGCATTGATGACACTTTCGCCCGACTAAATGCCCAAGATAAAAAGGCATTTGTGGCTTACGTAATGGCTGGCGATCCAGATTTTGACACCTCGCTTGAAATCGTGCGTGGGTTACCAGCGGCCGGTGTGGACATCATCGAATTGGGTCTACCATTCACGGATCCTATGGCGGATGGGCCCACCATTCAATTGGCGGGTCAACGTGCGTTGGAACAGGGCATGACGCTGGAACGCACATTGGAATTGGCCCGTACATTTCGGGAAACAGATAACACCACCCCAATCGTATTGATGGGATACTATAACCCCATCTACAACCGCGGCGTTGAAACATTCCTAAACGATGCCAAAGCGGCTGGTATTGACGGCTTGATTGTGGTGGACCTGCCACCAGAAGAAGATGATGAATTGTGTATCCCTGCGCAAAATGCCGGTTTGAACTTTATCCGTCTGGCGACGCCAACAACAGATAACAAACGTCTTCCTAAGGTTTTGCAGAATACATCTGGTTTCGTATATTATGTGTCAATCACGGGCATCACAGGTGCCGCAGAAGCGCAGGCGGGCGATGTCGGACCCGAGGTGGCCCGCATCAAGTCGCAAACGGATTTGCCAGTAATCGTTGGATTTGGCATCAAAACCCCAGAACGTGCACAAGAAATTGCATCAATCGCCGATGGCGCAGTTGTGGGATCTGCGATCGTAAGCGAACTTGGCGCCGGAAAATCGCCGAGTGACGTGCTCGCATTTGTAAAATCACTGGCTGATGGTGCGCACAGCGCCTAATCGCAGATTGCATGTTACCCAGAACGCCGTCCACAAAATGGGCGGCGTTTTTTGTTTGCATTCACCGCTGAATTGGTAACATATTACGACCAATTCAAAGGGAACAGTCATGACAGTCATTACCAACATCCAAGACCTAAAAGACATCTATTACCGTCGGGTCCCAAAAATGTTTTACGATTACTGCGAAAGCGGAAGCTGGACGGAACAAACATTTCGTGAAAACACGTCTGACTTTGACCAATTGCGCCTACGTCAGCGCGTCGCTGTTGATATGACAGGGCGTTCAACCGCAAGCGAGATGATCGGTCAAAAGGTGGCTATGCCCGTTGCATTGGCCCCAGTTGGCATGACTGGCATGCAATGCGCCGATGGTGAAATCAAAGCGGCCCGCGCAGCAGAAAAATTTGGTGTCCCCTTCACGCTATCAACCATGTCGATTTGTTCGATTGAAGATGTGGCAGAAAACACAACCGCGCCGTTTTGGTTCCAGCTGTATACAATGCGTGACACAGGATATGTCTCGCGTCTGATCCAGCGGGCAAAGGATGCGAAATGTTCCGCACTTGTTATCACGTTAGACCTGCAAATTCTGGGACAGCGTCATAAAGATTTGAAAAACGGTCTATCTGCCCCAGATCGGAAGAGCGTCGTGTAGGGAAAGAGTGTAGATCTCGGTGGTCGCCG
>CAXABH010000293.1:0-3216 GCA_963966925.1 uncultured Rhodobacterales bacterium | reverse complement strand
GATTTCCCATTTCCCGTTGTTCTAAAGGCACAAGGGATGGCGCATAAGTCGGATGCAGGTGGTGTTGCGTTAAACCTGACGTCACTTGATGCGCTCAAATCGGCTGCTGAACATATGGGTCGTGACAGCTTTTTGATCGAGCAAATGATAACAGGCGCCGTTTGTGAAATCTTAATTGGAATTGTGGCGGATCCTGCACACGGTTTTGTCTTAACGCTTGCGGCAGGGGGGGTAATGACAGAAATCCTAAAGGACAGCACAACCTTGGTTCTACCTGTCACGCGCCAGGATGTTGCACAGGCATTTCAACGGTTGAAAATTGCCCCAATCCTGAATGGATATCGCGGCCAACCTGCGGCGGATATGCCCGCATTGGTGGATGCCGTACTGTGCGTTCAAACCTATGTTCAGCAAAACATGGATGATGTGTTAGAAGTCGAAATAAACCCCATAATCGCAACACCAACCACCGCGATCGCGGTAGATGCACTGATCAGGAGAGCGACATGAGCGATAGCCCCATTAAAACCGAACGACGTGGTCATGTATTAGAGGTGACATTGGATCGCCCAAAGGCAAATGCCATCGATCTGGCAACCAGTCGCATTATGGGGGATGTGTTTCGTGATTTTCGTGATGATCCCGAATTGCACGTCGCAATCCTAACGGGGGGTGGTGAAAAATTCTTTTGCCCCGGTTGGGATCTAAAGGCCGCAGCAGACGGTGATGCAGTTGACGGGGATTATGGTGTTGGCGGTTTTGGTGGATTGCAGGAATTGCGCGGCATGAACAAACCTGTCATTGCCGCTGTAAACGGGATTGCATGTGGGGGTGGGTTGGAATTGGCGCTGTCTGCGGATATCATTTTGTCGGCTGATCACGCAACATTTGCATTGCCTGAAATTCGCTCGGGCACCGTTGCTGATGCGGCATCGGTGAAATTGCCAAAACGCATTCCCTATCACATTGCGATGGAACTATTGTTGACAGGGCGTTGGTTTGATGCATCCGAGGCAAAAGGATGGGGCATCATCAATCACATCTATCCTGCCACCGATCTAATGGCCGAGGCGCGCAAATTGGCCGAGCTATTGGCATCAGGTCCGCCATTGGTTTATGCCGCGATCAAGGAAATCGTGCGCGAGGCGGAGGATATGAAATTTCAAGATGCCATGAATAAGATCACGAAATCCCAGTTTGAAACAGTCGAAAAGTTGTATACATCCGAGGATCAATTAGAAGGTGCGCGCGCATTCGCAGTAAAGCGTGACCCTGTTTGGAAGGGGCGCTAGTGCGCCCCAAATAACCCTAAATCAATTTTCCCATCGCAACGGCCGTATCGGCCATGCGGTTCGAAAATCCCCATTCATTGTCATACCACGTCAGGATGCGCACCATGTTCCCATCCATGACCTTGGTCTGTTCGCTGGCAAAGACAGAGGAATGTGGATCATGGTTGAAATCCATCGACACCAATGGATCATCAGTGTAGCCCAGAACGCCTTTCATTGCGCCGGTCGATGCGGATTTCACGGCTGCGTTAATTTTATCAATCGTTGTATCGCGTGCGGCCTCAAATGTTAGATCAACACAGGACACGTTTGGGGTCGGGACACGAATGGCCACTCCGTCCAGTTTACCGTTCAGTTCTGGCAGAACCAAACCAACTGCTTTTGCCGCACCGGTTGATGTTGGGATCATGCTCATCGCGGCGGCGCGGGCGCGATAGAGATCTTTGTGCATTGTATCCAGCGTCGGCTGATCGCCTGTATAGCTGTGGATTGTGGTCATGAATCCACGTGTGATGCCAATCGCATCATTCAGTGCCTTGGCGACAGGGGACAGGCAGTTTGTTGTACACGATGCGTTTGACACAATGATCTGGTCTGATGTCAGAGTATCATGGTTCACGCCATAAACTATTGTGTTATCCGCACCTTTGGATGGTGCCGAAACCAATACGCGATGCGCACCGTTTTCCAGATGAACCGCTGCCTTTTGACGATCTGTGAAGATCCCAGTGCATTCCAAAACCACATCCACACCGTCCCAGGGAAGTTCGGCTGGATTGCGAATGGCACTTACTTCGATAGGACCACGGCCCACATCAATGGTGCTGTCGGTGGTTGTTACCTGAGCAGGAAAGCGACCATGCACACTATCAAAGCGCAAGAGATGCGCGTTTGTTTCCACAGGTCCCAGATCATTGATTGCTACAACTTCGATGTCATTGCGGTTTGACTCGATGATGGCGCGTAAAATATTGCGCCCAATGCGCCCAAATCCATTGATGGCAACTTTGACAGCCATTGTTCATCCTTTGATTTTTGTTAGCGATAAAGTTAGCGCTAACATCGTCATTCGGCACAATTTGTCAAGTTAAAAGCGCTGAAAGAGAAAATGTTGGGGGATTACCGCCAGAAGGCCAAATATTCGATCAATTCATCGCCTTTGATCAGTAGAAGTTTGAAATTTTGGGCCTCATTCAACAGGACATCATAAAAAATGACGCATAAGATCGCGGAAAATAGAATTGTCCAGCCATAGTTTCCCATCATGCACCCGTTGTCGTGTTCAAATGATGTCTAGGGGGATATCGGGAATTGGTAAACAAAAAACCCCGCACAATCGGCGGGGTTTTTTGTACGTGATGATGCGATTACAACAATCGACCCATAGTTGCGGCGACATCGGCCATACGACACGAAAATCCCCATTCATTGTCATACCATGCCAAAACACGCACTGTGCGCCCGCCAACAACCTTGGTTTGATCTGGCGCAAAAATGCTGGATTCAGCAGTGTGGTTAAAGTCGATTGAAACCTTGGGCTCTGGGTCATAAGCTAAAACATGGCCCATATGTCCTGCGGCCGCTTCGCGTACGATTTCGTTGATGTCCTCGACAGTGACATCTTTGCCAGCTTCAAATGTCAAATCCACGGCAGAGACGTTCGGTGTTGGTACCCGCATTGCTGTTCCGTCCAACTTTCCAGAAAGCTCTGGCAATACCTCACCCAATGCTTTGGCGGCACCGGTTGATGTTGGGATCATCGCCATCGCCGCGGCGCGCGCGCGATACAGGTCTTTGTGGCGGCGATCTAGGGTAGGCTGATCACCTGTGTAGCTGTGAATTGTTGTCATAATGCCGCGTTCAATTCCAACGGCGTCATTCAAAACTTTTGCCAAAGGCGCTAAGCAGTTCGTTGTGCATGATC
>CAXABH010000292.1:0-3233 GCA_963966925.1 uncultured Rhodobacterales bacterium | reverse complement strand
GAACCGATTGTTGCAGGGGGATGTAGGGTCTGGAAAAACATTGGTGGCCTTCCTTGCGCTGTTAATTGCCGTCGAGGATGGCGGGCAGGGCGTTTTGATGGCCCCCACCGAAATCCTAGCGCGCCAACACCTTGAGGCACTGACCCCCTTGGCAGAGGATGCGCAGGTCGTGGTTGAATTGCTGACAGGGCGCGATAAAGGGCGCGAGCGACGCGAAAAACTAGCGGCCCTTGCACGCGGGGATATTCACATTTTGATCGGCACACATGCGGTTTTTCAAAACGACGTCGCATTTTCGGATCTAAGGCTGGCGATCATTGACGAACAACACCGTTTTGGCGTGCGTCAACGCATGGAATTGGGTCAAAAGGGGGCTGCAGTAGATGTTTTAGTAATGACCGCGACGCCCATTCCCCGATCTTTGGCCTTGGCACAATACGGGGACATGGATGTTTCGATTTTAGATGAAAAGCCGCCTGGTCGAAAACCCATTTCCACTGCGGTTGTATCATTAGATCGCATCGATGAGGTGATCGCCAAATTGCGTCAGGCGATATCCGAGGGTAAACAGGCCTATTGGGTCTGTCCCTTGGTCGAGGAAAGCGAGGTGTTGGATTACACTTCGGCAGAGGATCGATTTAAACGCCTGCGCGCGGTCTTGGGCGAAGGGGTTGTGGAACTGGTTCATGGGCAAATGCCCAATGATCAAAAAGATGCTGCAATGGCGCGGTTTCAACAAGGCGAGGCACAGGTGTTGGTGGCCACCACAGTGATCGAAGTGGGGGTTAATGTGCCCACTGCAACGATCATGGTCATTGAACGCGCAGAAAGTTTTGGATTGGCGCAATTGCACCAATTGCGTGGTCGCGTTGGCAGGGGCAGCGACAAAAGCACCTGTTTGTTGTTGTATAAGGCACCCCTAAGTGAAACTGGGCGCCGCCGGTTAGAGGTGTTGCGCGAAACAGAAGACGGGTTTCGTATTTCCGAAGTGGATCTGCAGATGCGCGGTGCGGGCGATTTAATCGGCACGGCGCAAAGCGGCATTCCACGGTTTCGAATCGCAGATATGGAATCAATGTCAGCGTTAATGGCGACGGCGCAATCAGATGCGAGAAAGTTAATAAACGACGATCCAAATCTTACTTCAGCGCGCGGTGGGGCTGCGCGCGTGTTGCTTTGGTTGATGGATCAGGATCAGGCTATTCGTTTAATATCAGTGGGTTAGCAATCTTCTGAGTAAATTGTTCGCAAATGTTCTCATAAAGTTCTTTACAAATTCAATTAAAAATGAGAACAAATTAGCAACAAGTGGTAGGAGCGAACGATGCGAATGCAGATCAAAGCAGTCTTAAAAAACTCACCCAGTGCCTTTGCACAGGACCTGATTGGGGCAACATCTTTGGTCGTGATTTTGGTGGGTTCGCTTCATCTTCCTGGTTTCTTGTAATTGTTTTTTGTTACTGCCTAAGCGTTTGTCGCGTGCCATTGTCCCTGGTTTTGTCCGACCTCATGTCTTTCGGGATTGCCTAATCCCTTTTCGGATTGCAACAGACGCTTACTGATCCGCCGCCATGTGTCCCCATGTGCGGCGGATATTTTTTGTGTCGGGGCGTTGGCTAATTGCTTTGTGCGTTGTTTTGATCCAGCTCGGCAAATGCGGCAAGTGTCGCATCAAGACTAAGAAGAATTGAAGCATGTCTATTTTTGAAGTCTTTCGCTGGTAGTAGTACTTCTAGATCCTGAAACGGAGCAGAGGGGATGGGACCATCCTGTTTAAGCATTGCGTTTAATTCATCACGTGCGGTTTGAACCTCATTCAAAGTGCGCCCAATGATCGATTGCCCAATAACGGCGGCTGCTGCCTGACCCAAGGCACACGCCTTTACGTCCTGCGCATAACCGGTGATTTTATCGTCTAGTAGAGTGATATCCACAGTGACAGCGGATCCGCACAGTGGCGAGCGTTTTTTCGCACTGGCGTCAGGATTTTCCAAACGATCCACATAGGGAACATTGGTTGCAAGTTCCAAAATGCGTCCTGAATACAGATTGATTAAATCACTCTCGCCTGACATGGGGCTTCCTCTTTGCGTCCTACCCCTATAGATAGGCGATGATTTCAGGATTGCAAAAGGAATTTAAACATGCAGTTTGATCCTTCGACTTTGGTTTATAATGATGCGGGTTTGATCCCCGCGATTGCACAGGATCATACAACCAAAGAGGTCCTGATGATGGCTTGGATGAACCAAGCCGCCGTTGAAAATACGCTTGCTACAGGGCGCGTGACCTATTGGTCAAGGTCACGTCAGGCATTTTGGGTCAAGGGCGAAACATCTGGGCATACGCAGGAATTGGTCGAATTTCGATATGATTGTGATGCGGATGCGATTTTAGTTTTGGTCAATCAAACAGGGGCAGCCTGTCACACAAATCGCCGTCACTGTTTTTATCGGGCGGTTCAGGATGGAACAGTGGTGGAATTGATCCAACCTATGGATTAAAGCCCGACCATCCTGCGAATATCCGCAGGTGTTGCACCGTCTTCCCGATATTTTCGGATCGCTTTGGCATCATGCCGTTTTGCCAGTCGTTTCCCAGTATCATCAACGATCAAAGCATGGTGATGATAGGCAGGTGTTTGCAAACCCAGCAGGTTTTGTAGCAGGACATGGATATGCGTGGCATCCTTTAAATCCTTGCCCCGGATTACATGGGTGATGCCCTGATGTGCGTCATCAATAACGCTGGCCAAATGATAGGCGGCGTACCCTTTGCGCCACAAAACAGCTTCGCCGATTGTGTTTTGAAAATCTGTCAGTGTGATTGATTTCATCAACATGTTTGTAAAATATATATCTAAGTATTCAGAGTGTGTTATGCGGTCAAGTTCATCCTCAATATCGCTTGGGGATAATCGCAGGTTCATAGTGTCAATATCGCCTGTGTGCTGATCGGTGCGATGCGCGCGACAGGTTCCAGGATAAATCAAACCATCAGGACCATAGGCCGTGTCTTCGTCATGGGGCGCAGCCATAGCCTGTTGAATGTCGCGCCGATTACAGGTGCATGTGAATGTTGGGATACGCATGCATGGTCCGTGCAATACACGACGATAGGCGTCTGTCCGTTCGCTTTGTTTGATGGGGTTCTCATCCCACGTAATTCCCAGCCATTCCAGATCTTGATAGATCAATTCTTCCCATTCGGGGCGCACGCGGCTTTGATCCAAA
>CAXABH010000291.1:0-3246 GCA_963966925.1 uncultured Rhodobacterales bacterium | reverse complement strand
CCAAGAAAAAGCCCCACGATGAAAATCATCACAGGAAAGCCAAGCGAAATGCCCAGAACGTGGGGGATAGTATTGCGAAAGCCAAAATTTGCACCCGAGGCCGCAACAAGTGCGTTATTTGGGCCAGGTGTGAAAGCGGCCGTAAACGAAAGCACGCAAAGAGCGCAAAAATCGTTATATTCCATTCAATAAGTCGTCTTTTGTTAAGCGAAATTCGCTGTCGATCCATCGCGTTTCTAATGCGCGCAGCGTCTGTCCTAGCACGGGCCCTGAATATTGGGGCATTAAATCATGGGCCTTGATTGGAAATACCTGTTTGGCACCTAGCGTGGCAGCCTCCCAATCGGCGTCAACTGGCATTTGTTCAAAGGTGGCCCAGCGGAGCAGTAAAATGTCCTGCGCAACAGATGCGCCGTGATAATACCCCAGTTTATGCGGCGGTTTCATATCGCCAATTGCATCACGCATTATAGTCAGTTTTTGGGTGTCATCATTGCTAAGGCGCAAACAATCTCTGGGCTTCGCGGCCCCCAGAATAGCCAGCCGTCGCAGCCAGTTGGGTTGCACATCGCACTGGGTTTCCAGGTGGACCAACAGGGCCAGCATACGATCATCAGCCCCCTCTAAAATACGCAGTAACGCACCTGATGCGCGCATCGCTGCCACCGCAGGTGCAGGGTCTGGCGCAGAGAGCAATTTGCGCATTTCGGTTCCAATCCGCTCTTTGGATAATTTGTCCAAACCATTCAGATGCTGCGCGATGATGGAGAGCGTTTCTGGATCAAATCCATGATCCTTATCTGCATAAATTGCGGAAAATCTAAAAAACCGCAGGATGCGAAGATAATCTTCGGTTATGCGTTGTTCTGCACGGCCGATGAACGTAACCCGCCGCTGTTCCAGATCGGTTTTACCCGTCCCCAGAGGATCATAAATTTCACCATAACGGTCCGCATATAGGGCATTTATTGTGAAATCACGCCTTGCGGCATCCTCTTGCATCTGTGTGGAAAACTCGACAATGGCATGACGGCCGTCGCCCTGCACATCGCGTCGATAGGTTGTGATTTCATGCGGAATACCATCAGAAATGACGGTTATTGTTCCGTGATCAATGCCAGTGGGAATGCATTGTAATCCATTGTTTTTACAGGTTTTCAGAATATCGTTTGGGTGCGCGTTTGTGGCGATGTCTAAATCATCAACTTCAAATTTCATCAACGTATTACGAACGCAGCCGCCAACAAAAAATGCCTCATATCCTGCGCTCTCAAGCGCCGAAAAAATGGCCTGAGTCGCCGCGGTTTTGATCCAAGCACTGTTGATAGTCATAACGAAGCCTTTTGCGCCAAACCAAACAGCATGCGCGCGGTTGCACCCCAAATGTAATAAGGACCATAGGGTATGGCGTAATATTTTCGCTGCACACCATTCCAAATGCGTCCCTCGACGCTGAAATTTTGTGGGTTCAAGACATGGTGCAACGGGACACGAAACAGCTCATCCACCTCGGCACGTTCAAGGACTGGCTCAAAAGGCTGCGTTAACAGGGCGACCACTGGTGTCACTTGAAATCCCGTAACCGTTTCGTGTGATGCAAGTTGGCCTAAAATTTCTACATTGGTTCGCGGCAAACCAATTTCTTCGCTGGCTTCGCGTAATGCAGTGTCAATTTGGTCAGTATCTGTCGGATCAGTTTTACCACCGGGAAATGCAATTTGTCCTGGATGATGCTTTAGATGGTTTGCGCGTTTTGTCAGATAAACAAACGGGCCATGTGCGGTATCTTCGATCAGCATCAACACACCCGCGTCGCGCAGAACGCGACCTGTGGGTAAGGTAATATCAGGGTTTAAATCAAAGTCTGAGGACGCCTGATGATCAAACGCCAGTGCCGCCTTTATACCGCCAAGCGCATTATGCTGGATCGCCATCATCATTCACAGCCTCAAACCCAACGGATAGAGGATCCAAATCGTAATGCGTACCACAGAACTGACAATCTGCGGTGACGCGACCGTCCTCGGTTGTCATTTTTTCGATGTCTTTGGCTGAATAAATTGACAGAGATTGGCGAACACGATCCTCAGAACAGGTACATCCAAATTGAACCGATTGTGCATCATATACGCGCGGTTTCTCTTCGTGGAATAGCCGCACCAAAAGCTCTGTCGGTGGAACGCTTGGCCCGATCAATTCCATTTCCTCGACCGAAGACAAAAGAATGTTTGCACGGTTCCAGTTTTCTTCATCATCGCCCTGCACCAAATCTTCTGCAGTAAGCAATCCATCGTCCCCGCTTCCACCTTCTCCGCTAACGGATGGGCTGGCTTTGGGCATGTGTTGCAACATAACGCCACCACCGCGCCAATGTTCTTCGACGCCAGGTTCACTTGATTTTCCAAAGCTTAGTTCAAATCGTGTCGGTAACTGTTCAGATTGTGCAAAATATGCTTCTGCACAGGCTGTTAATGAGCCACCTGCAATTGGTGTAATCCCTTGGTAAGGACGCATGTCCTGACCTTGGTCAATCAAAACTGCAAAGTATCCTTCATCCAATTGCTCGAATCCCGGGCCATCTGTGACGCGATCTCGATCGAAGGAGGCATATGCACGAATACGTGCGGGTTCGCCTTCATTCTCTGGGCCATAATAATCCGTTGCGATCATGCGCACTGCGCCACGTGATTGGATCTGTAAAGAAAGTTTCCAACGCAGTTTGATGCTTTGGCCAATCAATGCAGTCAGCAGCGCCATTTCTGCCACCAATGCCTCAACTGCTGATGGATAATCGTGCTGTTTCAGCACGCCGCTTAATACGCCATCTAAACGCGCAATGCGTCCGCGCACGTCCGAACGATCCAATTGGAACGGTAAAACGGTGTCATCCCATGCAATTTTATCTATCAACGTCATGTGCGGATCCTCTCGCGGCTTTTCAGTGGCATACCGCGTCTATATAGGGGGAGCAAGAGGCGGTCCAAGAGGTGAATTGTGTTAAAACGATACGGAACGCCCCCTAAGCGGGGTATAACATACATCCGTAGACCCGGTGTCTATGTGATTTTACCCATCGGGGATGGTATATTACTGACCTATCAGAATGGCGAGGAACGTGAATTTCAATTACCAGGCGGGGGAGTAGATGCTGGTGAGCATCCTGTTGCTGCATTGCATCGTGAAGTGAGGTCCATATACGCTGGTAGATGATGCGAAAATTAATTTAGAATTATGTTTTTGACAATC
>CAXABH010000290.1:0-3269 GCA_963966925.1 uncultured Rhodobacterales bacterium | reverse complement strand
TTCAGTGCGTTGCGATAGGTATAACTGCTTAAAGCTCAGGAAGCGGAATTAAGACACGTCTTTCCAGTTCACTTCACGCTGGTCTTCGCCCAGACGACCGCGGCGAACATATAAGCGGTTTAGCGCGTTCAGATAGGCTTTGGCGCTTGCCACGACAGTATCGGTATCCGCCGATTGGCCCGTTGCGATATTTCCGTCCTCTTCCATGCGCACGCTGACGGTGGCTTGGGCATCTGTGCCTTCGGTCACTGCGTGAACTTGGTATAATTGCAGGCGCGCCTGATGTCCGTAAAGCGCCTTTACCGCGTTGAATGTCGCGTCAACAGGTCCGTCGCCTGTGGCGGTTGTTGATACTTCTTCCCCGCCGATGACCAGTGTCATTTCTGCGGTTTGTGGTTCGCCCGTTCCGCAGACCACGCGTAGTGATTTCAACGTAATGTGATCATTTTCGGCATCTTCGCCCGCACGCATCAACGCAATTAGGTCATCATCATAGACCTCTTTTTTGCGATCCGCCAATTCTTTGAAACGGACAAATACGTCCTTTAATTGATTATCGGCCAACACATATCCCAAATCTTCTAATTTGGAACGCAGGGCCGCGCGGCCAGAGTGTTTGCCCATGACCAAATTCGTTTCCGACAGGCCAACATCTTCTGGGCGCATGATTTCGAATGTTTCGGCATTTTTTAGCATGCCATCTTGGTGAATACCGCTTTCGTGGGCAAAAGCGTTTTTGCCAACGATTGCTTTGTTAAACTGAACAGGAAAGCCCGAAACCGAAGCCACGCGGCGCGAAATATTCATGATTTTGGTGGTGTCGATACCGGTGAAATAGGGCATGATATCGCCGCGCACTTTTAATGCCATAACGACTTCTTCTAAGGCTGTGTTGCCCGCCCGTTCGCCAAGCCCGTTGATGGTGCATTCGATTTGGCGCGCACCACCTTCAACCGCCGCAAGCGAATTTGCCGTCGCCATCCCAAGGTCATTGTGACAGTGCGTGGCAAAGATTATGTCGTCTGCACCCGGCACCTTGTCAATCAACATGCGGATTAAATCGGCGCTTTCAACAGGGGCCGTGTATCCCACAGTGTCAGGAATATTGATTGTTGTTGCACCAGCCTTGATCGCGATTTCCACAACACGGCATAGATAGTCGTGTTCGGTGCGTGTGGCATCCATGGGCGACCATTGGATATTGTCACACAAATTGCGCGCATGCGACACTGTTTCATGAATACGCTGTGCCATTTGATCCTGATCCAGATTTGGGATCGCACGGTGCAATGGTGATGTACCGATAAACGTGTGAATGCGTGGACGTTCGGAATTGCGCACAGCCTCCCAACAGCGATCAATATCGCCAAAATTTGCGCGCGCTAGGCCACAAATGACAGAATTCTTACTGCGTTGCGCGATTTCGGATACGGCACGGAAATCGCCCTCTGATGCGATTGGAAAACCAGCCTCGATAATATCAACGCCCATATCATCTAATAGTTCGGCAATCTCAAGCTTTTCGTCATGCGTCATTGTTGCGCCTGGGGATTGTTCGCCATCGCGCAAAGTCGTGTCAAAGATCACCACGCGGTCTTTGTTTTGGGATTGTGTCATCTGAGTTCTCTTATTTTATGTCTACTAAGCGGTTTTATGTCGGTGCGCTCTGCTTTCCCCTCTGAGCGGACGCACCGAATATGGCACGCTCAGAGGCTGCTTAGTAGGAGGCCGAGCGTCAGAGGACCCAAGGGGGTACGACGCAATGGTATGGCACTAGAATTCAACATGTGTGCGACTATACCCAAGAAATTAGAAATGAAAAGATGTGGATTTTACAAAATCTTACGCTTCGCGTGCAGCGCGTCGCTGTTTGAAGGCACGCCGAAAGCGGCCAATGCGATGTTCCTTGCCCCGTGCGGTTAAATATTCTTCGATGTTGCGACGATATACGAGGGTATTTTTTCGATCTCGATTTCGTTGATAGAATTCTGATTGCGTAAGTGTGCCTTTGATTGCGCCCGACATGACCGGTTTTAATTGTTCCATGCGGCGTAGCACCATCGCGGATTTGTGACCTAATCCGATTGCCTTTAATGGAACAAAATTGGGGTGATGAATTCGTTCAATATGCAGCCTGTCCTGTTCAATATATGGGTCGTAAACTGCATAGATTTTGCCGACCTGATCCAAGTGTTGCGTTACATCTGAATAGGGTAGGCTCCAATCCTGCTTCATCCCTTTCCAAAAACGGCGATCCCATGGTGCGATAGATTGATCCAGTGTTGTCTGTGGGCTGAACGCGATAACCGTTGAGCCAGGTGCAAGGTGCGCAAAAGCCAATGCACCAAAGGCCCCCATCGAGGTGCCCGCAAGAGCAACATTGGGATATTGGCGAAACAAACCCTCGGCTTTCAAGTTTGATAGATAATCAATTAGTCGTTGATCCCGGAACCACGTTGGTCCACCCGCAAAAACGCCTAGATGACTCCAACCATTGTCCGCAATAAATTTTGCGGCCCAGGCATCGCGCGCATAATGGCGCCCGCCTGCTTCGGCAAGGTTATCAAATGTGACGACCAATTGCATTGGATCACGCTCAATATAATTTACGGCATGGTTACCCAGTTTACGGTAAAATCCGTCAAACTCTCCTTGGGGAAAGATGTCTTGGTACCACAGGGGTACACCCATTAATGGATCATCGTTCATACTACTATCGTTTGTGAATTACGGCCACTTGGTCGCGCTTTTTCTTGTCAAACTGGGCTTGGAATACGAAACACCCCGAAATATGCGGTGCCAATGCGTTTAATTCGGTCTCAACGTCTTTGTCGATATGCGAAAATTTCTGTGATTTCGAAAATCCCGCAAACAGGTCAGCAGTTTTTGTAATACCTTCCTTTTCCATCATGCTGGGTTGCCAACGCAAATCTTCGATTATGTAAAGACCGCCAGGTTTCAATTTTGGGAACAATTCCAAAAACGCGTTCTGTTGGTGGTGCGATGCATGCGATGCATCGTCTAAAATAATGTCCATCTCGGGCAGATCGCCTGTCGCCATTTCGATGTTTTCGCGTGTATCCATATCACAACGCACAAAGGTAAAGCGGTCATCTTTGTACCATGAGAAATCCGAGATATCCAAACCGTGAATATGAGATTTCGGGAAATATTCCAGCCACATTTTTATGGATGGCAAATCCGTTGTCACACGATCCTTATCCACACCGTGTTCTGGACCACCGATGAACAACCCCATTTCAAGGAAA
>CAXABH010000289.1:0-3280 GCA_963966925.1 uncultured Rhodobacterales bacterium | reverse complement strand
ATTGTGACACCTGTTGCTTCCTCAAAGCGGCGGAACAGCTCCAATGGCAAGGGTGCCGATCCTGAAAAAGATGTTTTAACCGTTGATATATCCGCATCCACTGGACGCTGCATCAGCGCGGAAATCGCCGTGGGAACGGTGATGACAAATGTAATACCCCAACGTTCAATCAATTTCCAGAAGTTATCAAATACGCCATCCCCGCGATATCCCGCAGGTGTCGGGAACACCACATGCGCCCCTGATGATACCATGGCCATCAAAATCACATGCACAGCAAAGACGTGGAACAAGGGCAATGGACAGATCACTGCATCCTCTTCGGTGAACAGCAATGTGTCCCCCAACCAGCCATTATAAATCATCCCAGAATAGGTGTGCTGTGCAACCTTTGGCATGCCCGTGGTGCCGCCCGTATGGAAATAGGCCGCCACACGATCTTCGCGGACATCTTCGAAATCCAACGTTGTGTTTTGTTGCCCCATCAATGCATTAAAATCATAGATTTTCGCATGATGTGACACAGGGTTCTTGGGCCGGATCAGCGGAACAATCACCGATTTTGGGAATGTCAGATAGCGCAGTAGATCAACTTCGACCACAGCCTTGACATTGGGTGCCGCGGCAACGGCCTCTGCCGCCTTTTGTGGGATGTCTGTTTTTGGGAATGCCTTAAGCGTGACGACAACCTTGGCATTTGTCTCGCGCAAAATGGCGGCAATTTGATCTGCATCTAACAAGGGGTTGATCGGGTTCACAATCCCCGCAACGGCCCCACCCAAAACCGACAAAACTGTTTCCGTCGCGTTTGGCAGGATATAGGCCACAACATCATCTGGCCCCACACCAAGTGCGCGAAACATATTCGCCGTTTGTGTGGTTTTTTGATGAAGCTCATTCCACGAAAGCGTTTCCGCCTTATCTTTGGGGCCTGACGTTAGCTGATAACTGATTGCAGGACGCGCGCCGAAATTGTCGCGTGTTCGTGTTAACATTTCATAAAGTGTGACTGGCACATCGCGATCTGCCCATGTGCACTCTTCTTCCAAGGCCCGTGTGTCTTCTAATGACGCCCACTGCATTTGGCCATTCCTCCCTTTTTTGCATTGTACCATGCTGCAGAAACAGGTCGAAAACAAGCCAAATTTAAGGAGTCGTAAGGTTAACTGGCGTCAAAACCTGCTGTAAATTGCAGCTTAGCCAAGCGCGCATACAACCCCTGCTCGGCAATCAGTGTATCATGTGTGCCTTGGGCGACAATTTTGCCCTGATCCATCACCAAAATACGGTCGGCCTTTTTCACGGTTGCCAATCGGTGCGCGATGACAAGCGTTGTGCGATCTGCCGATAGGTTTTCAACCGCTGCCTGAACCAACCGTTCACTTTCGGCATCCAAAGCGCTGGTCGCTTCGTCTAGCAATAGGATGGGTGCATCGCGCAAAATTGCACGCGCAATGGCAATGCGTTGTTTTTGACCACCCGACAACATCACGCCACGTTCGCCAACATAGGTGTCATACCCATCTGGCAAAGCCGAGATAAAATCATGCGCTGCGGCGGCCTTGGCAGCGGCGATCACATCATCATCGCTGGCCTCTGGACGGCCAAAACGGATATTTTCCATAGCAGACTCCGCAAAAATCGCCGCATCCTGTGGAACAAGCGCGATGTGCTGACGAAAATCATGGCGCGCCATATCGCGCAAATTGACGCCGTCAATGGAAATGCCACCCACTTCTGGATCATAAAAACGCAACAAAATCTGCATAATCGTTGATTTCCCTGCACCAGAGGGACCAACAATCGCCACAGTTTCCCCCGCAGCCACCTGAAACCCAACATTATCAAGAGCAACGGCATTAGGCCGCTGTGGATAATGGAAAGTAACATCATCAAATGTAATCGCGCCCGAAACGGGCATAGATAAGGATTTGGGCACCACTGGATCCTGCACCGTATCCTCGATCGAGAGCAGTTCAACCAATCGTTCGGTTGCCCCCGATGCACGTTGCAGTTCCCCCCAAATTTCAGACAGCGCCGCAACACCGCCTGCAACCATGATGGAGTATATCAAAAACTGCACCAATGTCCCCGCCGTCATTTGATCCGTGCGCACATCATTGGCACCAATCCAGAGAACGCCAACAACACCCGCAAATACCAAAAAGATGACGATCGCCGTCATCCAAGCGCGCGCGGTAATGCGGCGGTGCGCCACCATAAAGCTTTTCTCAGAAACATCGTCAAAGGATTTGCGCGTCAACGCTTCGTGCGTAAAGGCCTGAACCGTTTGCACAGCGCCCAAGTATTCAGAGGCATTTCCAGAACTGTTTGCGATCCAATCTTGGTTTTCTTTGCTGAGCTTGCGCAAGCGACGCCCCAAAGTCAGAATTGGAACGATCACCGCAGGCACAAGCAACAAAACCAAACCTGTCAGCTTTGCTGATGTCAGCAACATCATCCCCAAACCACCGACAAAAATCAGCAGGTTGCGCAGCGCGATGGAAACCGATGATCCAATGACCGATAGGATCAATGTGGTATCAGTCGTAATGCGGCTAAGGACTTCGCCCGTCAGGATGGTTTCATAAAAACTGGGGCCCATGCCGATCACACGGCCAAAGACAGCCTTGCGAATGTCCGTGACGACGCGTTCCCCTAAGCGTGTAACAAGCAAATATCGAACCGCCGTCCCCAACGCCAGTAACGCCGCAATCGCGATGGCCGCGCCAAAATATTGATCGAGCAAACCAACCTGTTCCACATTAAAGGTATCAATAACGCGGCGCACAGCCAGTGGAAAAACAAGCGAAATGGATGCCGTTAAAACCAGGGCAAGCAATGCCGCCGCCATCAGGCCGCGGTATGGTCGCAAAAACGGCCATAATGCGCGCAGGCTGGAAAGGTTTTTGGATGTTGCGCGGTCGGCCGTATCGCTCATGTCTGCTCCGTTAAATTCGTGCAGCCCTTAAACGCGAACACCCAAGGAAGGTCAAGCAAACCCCCAGTAAATCGTGTTTGTGGATACCGACTCAGTTTTCGCAAATCGTAGAAACAAAAAACATTCCATTAGAATGATAATACACCCCAATGGATAAATAAATGCCCCCATTTATTTATCTTTATGATATTAATAGACGAAAGAACTAATTTTTGTTGTTTTCAAAAATTAGTATCCTTTTGAATGCTTCAAAACATTGTGATCGCCACATTTCTCCTCTTATCAATTACACTTACACTCACAGATCTATAAACGGCATATTTTTAAGCATTTTAGGGA
>CAXABH010000288.1:0-3281 GCA_963966925.1 uncultured Rhodobacterales bacterium | reverse complement strand
GCGGCTGCTTCAAACTGATCTGTCCATGCTTTCTTGTTTGGAACAATAGCAGAAGGAGATTTAGAAAAGATCGCGTCATCCATGTCACTGGTCATTGGGCCTGCGACGGGAACCGCCCTGCCATTGCGCAGTGTCGATGCCTCGTCCGCTAACCCGTGCGAGGGCACAAAGCCGCTTTCCTCACAGAATTGACGATACACCTGTTCCTGATCCAACTTTAGATACCGCGCGTACGAGCGCACAAAGCCAGAAACAAAGCTTGGAGTTTCAAATGCGCCGTAATCACAGTTTTCAATCGCAGCGATATAGGTTGCATTAATCCGCAGTTCACGTTGGACGTCCATCAGGGATTTACCAAGGGTCGCGCGTTCACCGCGCAGCAAATCGCCAAGACGAACTTCGTAGTCGTCAAAGCCCTTTGGTCTGCCTATTTCGTCCCGACCGTAGTGGGTCAGATCCGTCCCTGCCATTTTACCACGCCCCTAGCGTTGCATCCCCAAGCATGATTCCGCCGAATCGATGCGTAACACCTTGAGTTGTAATAACACAAAGTTACCGAATGTGCACTTTTGTTGGGGTTATGCGCTTATTTCGGCGCGATTTAGCGCACAGTGAGACCACAGCGCGTCCATCGCCTTGACAAGGGCATCAATTTCCTTGGGTCCATGCACTGGCGATGGTGTGAAACGCAGGCGTTCTGTTCCACGCGGTACAGTGGGGAAATTGATGGGTTGTACGTAAATCCCGTGTTCGCTTAGCAGCATATCCGACAGCTTTTTCGTATGCACAGGATTGCCGACAATCACAGGCACGATATGGCTACCATGATCGATGATGGGCAGGCCCATACCCTTAAGGCGCATTTTCAAAATACGCGCCTGTAACTGGTGCTGGTCGCGCACTGTTTGGTCAGTTTTCAAATGTGCCACCGATGCCGCAGCACCTGCAGCAATCGCAGGGGGCAATGACGTGGTAAAGATAAAGCCCGGCGCATACGAACGCACAGCATCACACATCTTTTCGCTGGCCGCGATATACCCACCCATTACGCCATAGGCCTTAGCCAGGGTTCCATTAATGATATCAATACGGTGGGCCAGATTATCACACTCTGACACGCCGCCACCGCGTGGACCATACATGCCCACGGCGTGCACTTCATCAATATACGTTAGGGCGTTAAATTCATCGGCCAGATCGCAAATCGCCTCAATCGGGCCGAAATCCCCGTCCATTGAATAGACAGATTCAAATGCGATTACTTTTGGCGCCTTTGGATCGTCCGCCGCTAACAATTCGCGCAGGTGCGCAACATCATTGTGGCGAAATATGCGTTTTGATCCGCCATTGCGCCGTACACCTTCAATCATCGAGGCGTGGTTGAGTTCGTCTGAATAAATAATCAACCCTGGGAATAATTTCGGCAAGGTCGAAAGTGTGGCGTCATTTGCGATGTAGGCTGATGTAAACAAAAGTGCCGCTTCTTTTCCGTGCAGGTCAGCCAGCTCGGCTTCTAAGCGTTTATGATAAACAGTTGTCCCGGAAATGTTGCGCGTCCCACCAGACCCTGCACCAGTTGCATCCACAGCCTCATGCATTGCGTTTAGGACGACGGGATGCTGACCCATACCCAGATAATCATTTCCACACCACACAACGATGGGTTTTTTGCTGCCATCGGGGCAGTTCCACGACGCATGCGGGAAATTACCCTTATCACGTTCGATATCGATAAATGTCCGATACCGGCCTTCTTCGTGAAGGCGGGATAGGGCTCCGTCAAGATGCGCGGTATAGTCCATTCAATCGTCCTTATTCATCGGTTCCCCATAACATATTCATATTTTATTATGGGTCAAAGGTTTTTTTACATCTAGCATAGCGAAATGATAATCTGCGTTGGTTGTATTGCCATCCGATGCTAGCCTTTCTTTAACAGATACATAACAGGAGATTCGAATGTCGCTAGATTCAGTGTTGGCGCGTATTGACGCAGATATAGAAAAATCCACTGATCGCTTGCTGGATTTGTTGCGGATACGCTCCATTTCGACGGATCCAGCCTATGCAGAGGACTGTCAAAAGGCGGCTGATGGGTTGGTGCGTGATTTAGAATCGCTGGGCGCGGTTGCCAGCAAACGCCAAACCCCGGGGCATCCGATGGTTGTTGGGCATGTTGATGGTGCCGGACCGCATATTCTGTTTTATGGGCATTATGATGTGCAGCCAGTTGATCCGATTGAACTGTGGCATCGCGATCCGTTTGATCCCGCCGTAGAAAATACCCCAAACGGTCCGGTCATTCGCGGACGTGGATCATCCGATGATAAGGGCCAACTGATGACCTTTGTCGAAGCGTGCCGGGCCTGGAAACAGGTTCATGGCAGCCTGCCTTGCAAAATCACCTTTTTCTTTGAAGGCGAAGAAGAAAGCGGGTCCCCCAGTTTGATTCCCTTTATGAAGGAAAATGCGCAAGAGCTGACATCAGATATCGTTTTAATCTGTGACACGGGCCTGTTTGAAAGCAAAACGCCTTCAATCGTGACGATGTTGCGTGGCCTGTTGGGTGAAGAGATTAAGATTACAGGCCCAAACAAGGATTTGCATTCGGGGATGTATGGTGGTGCGGCGATGAACCCCGCGCGGGTGCTGTCAAAAATCTTAGCCAGCCTGCATGATGATCAGGGGCGCATCACAGTGCCGCATTTTTATGATGGTGTGCATGAATTGCCCGATGCAGTTGCCAAACAGTGGCGTGATCTAAATTTTGATCATGCGGCCTTTTTGGGGGATGTGGGGTTGTCCGATCCCGCGGGCGAGGCAGGGCGTAGCGCGCTGGAAATGATTTGGTCCCGACCAACATGCGAAATCAATGGCATGACCAGTGGGTATACAGGGGAAGGGTTTAAAACCGTTCTGCCCAGTTATGCATCGGCCAAGGTATCTTTTCGTTTGGTGGGCGAACAAGATCCGTTTAAAATCCGCGAAGATTTTCGTGCCATGGTGCGCGCCATGGTGCCTGCAGATTGTCAGGTCACCTTTGCGGATCACGGAGCGGGGCCAGCATCGCACATGTCAATAGAGGCCCCAGAATTCGAAGCGGCGCGTCAGGCGCTAAGTGAGGAATGGAATATCCCCGCGGCATTTACCGGATGCGGTGGGTCGATCCCCATTGCAGGATATTTCCAAGACATCACAGGGCGCGACCCGTTGTTGATTGGGTTTGGCAAGGATGACGATCAATTGCACAGCCCGAACGAAAAATACGATATGGAAAGTTT
>CAXABH010000287.1:0-3300 GCA_963966925.1 uncultured Rhodobacterales bacterium | reverse complement strand
GCGCTGTCACATCCACCCATGTCACAGCATCACTGTTTCCCAGTTGTTTCAAATCTGCACGCAGTTCTGTTGCCTGAGGCAAAAATGACACCATGGGCACCACATGCCCAAGACTAAGAAAGGAAACAGGACACGACGCACCCAAAACCCCCGCACGTTCCAAACGCGCCAAAACACTCACACTCAAATGCGCACCAGAGGAATGACCCACAACCAAAACCTCATCATAATCATCGTCTAATGCACGTTCTATGCTCTTGCCAAAGACATCTAAACGCGCAGATAATTCAGGATCATATGCGCCCCTATGGCGGGCAGTATGGGCATAATCCTGCATCAGGTAGTGCGCAAAAATTTTACCATCATATTTCTGGAACAAACCCAAGATCGGCCAGATAATGCCCCATATGGCAACACCAAGGATGGGATGCACAGACCAAAGGAGAGCGCATAGGAGCGCAGCACATAAAATCGCAAAACCCAATTGTGCCAATAAAAATCCAACAGGATACAGCGCGGCGATCACAGGCCCCTTGCGCAATTTCATCACGTCACGCAAAGCACCCGATGAAATATAGATCCACGCAGTTTTGAAAAGCGCAATATAGGTCCAAAAAACACCACGAAACATCGAAGATTTCACCAAATCAGACCATGTCAAAACTTCGATCTCTGAAACGCTTTCTCGCCCGTCAATTGCGCTGCGAACACGCCAGCCAAAATTGTCTGCACCACGCAGCGGTTCCTGTGTGATTGTATATCCTGATATCTGCGCCTGTTCCTGCGACTCTGTGCGATATAATTCGCGGTACCGGCGCGGCGGAAACGGGTCGAACCCGGGTATATAAAAGACCCGCCTGCGAAAAACATCTTGTGTCATTTGCGCGTCATCCCGCCCGTCTCCCTTTGGGGATTATGACGGCAA
Source organism: uncultured Rhodobacterales bacterium (assembly GCA_963966925.1). Classification (GTDB taxonomy): domain Bacteria; phylum Pseudomonadota; class Alphaproteobacteria; order Rhodobacterales; family Rhodobacteraceae; genus HIMB11. Next base: position 2,375 of record CAXABH010000287.1, on the reverse strand, counting down.
ATCTGGTTCAAATCTAGCCCAAGGATGCAAGTGCAGGGAAGTTTTCAAGCAACCAAAACGACATCGCAGAAAATCCGCCTGTCAGCATCAGCAAACCGATGGTCCACAACAACAGGCCCATAAGTTTTTCAATTTGTTCCATGTGACGCTTCATCCATGTCAGCACACCGCCTAAACGGGATAAAAACACCGCAACCAACAAAAATGGTACGCCAAGCCCAAGCGCATAGACCGCCAGCAAAATCGTTCCACGCATAACAGACGCCTCTTGCGCAGCAAGGCTTAGGATTGCGCCCAATTGTGGTCCAATGCACGGCGTCCACCCAAAAGCAAAGGCCAGACCAAGGATATAGGCGCCAAAGGCTGATCCACCCTGATCCCCGGCATCCATTCGCGCCTCTCGATCAAGGAAACCAATCCGATAGACGCCGACAAAATGCGCCCCAAATACCATGACCAAAATCGCCGCAACCGTGTTGAAATAGGATTGATAGGTTACAAATAACGACCCAAGTGCCGACGCCGCGAAACCCAATATTAGGAAAACAGTACTAAGCCCCAACACAAAAAAGATTGCAGGCACAACGGCAGAGGATCTGCGCGATCCATCGTTCAGATCATTCAACGAAACACCGCTCATATATGCCAAATACGGCGGCACAATCGGCAGCACACATGGGCTAAGAAAGGACAACAATCCCGCAACAGCAGCCACAATCATCGCAGGCAGCAATCCTGCATCTATCAAATCGATTCCAAACATATGTGTGATCTAGGGCATTTTCACCCAGAGGTCACGTGACAATAGATCACAAGATTGTGGACTTCGCCCAACACGCGCTATATCTGATCGTTATGATACATGATCTTGATGCCCGCGGGTTACTATGCCCACTACCTGTCTTAAAAGCGCGCAAACGCCTGATGGATCTTGCGCCCGGTGGTGTGTTGCGAATGCATGCAGATGATCCTGCCGCACGAATTGATGTGCCCCATTTTTGCAATGAAAGCGGGAACATCCTGCGCACGGCCACAGATCAGGGTGATGGTTCCTACATATACGAAATTGAAAAGGCATAAAAAAACCCGCTTGCGCGGGTTTCTTTTTATCGGCCCAAAGACCACCATCCGCGCCGCTTAGGCTTGGATGGTTCTTCTGGCTTTTCTTCTACCTTCTCAGCCGCAGGCTCTTTTGCTTTTGGCGCGGGGGCAACCTCTACGACGGGGTCTTCACTAGCGACAGGCACAGGCTCTGCTGCTGCCTCAACAGCGGGGGCTTCAGCTGCGGCGGCCTTCTCGGCGGCCTCTGCTTCTTTTTGCGCCTTTGTTTTACGTGGGGCGCGTTTTCGCACAGGTTTTGGTGCCTCTTCTGCGGCCTCGGCGACCACAGGCGTCTCTGCTGCCTCTTCCTTTACCTCATCCGTTTTCTTACGACGGGTACGACGTTTGGGCTTTGGCGCCTCTTCTTCTACTGCAGGTGCTGCCTGAGTAGCGTCAGCAACAGGTTGCGCCTCTTCGGTTGGCTTTTCCTCTTCGGTTTCGGCCTTTTTCTTGCGTGAACGACGTGCGCGTTTTGGTTTGTCCTCAGTAGATTTGTCCTCAGCCGGTGTTTCCTGAGCTGGGGCCTCTCCTTCAGTCGCAGTACTTGTGTCTGTGCTTAGATCTGCGCTAGCATCCGCCACTTGCTCTGCTGAGCCCTCATCTGTGACAGCTTCATCAGATGATTGATCGTCTGATTCCTCAGTCTGATCACCACCTTGGCCCTTGCGACGACGACGACGACGGCGGCGGCGTTTGGGCTTGCGTTCGTCGTCCTGTTCATTTTCGGGTGTTTCGATTTCTTCTGCGTCGGCGATATCTTCGTCGATTTCATCCATAACGATCGTATCTGCCGAAACTACGGGTTCAGCAACTTCTGGAACATAACGCGTCGCGGTTTTGAATTTTTCAATTGTGAAATCAGGGCTGACCAGCATTGGATCACCCTCAACACGCACGGATAGACCATAACGCGCCTCGATCTGTGCCACGTGATCGCGTTTTTGGTTCATGATAAAGTTAGAGATGCCAACAGGACATTTAACCAAAACTTCGCCCGAGCGACGGCGCACGCCTTCTTCTTCGATTTGACGCAAGATAGAGAGCGCCAAATTATCATCAGAGCGGATCAGACCCGTTCCGTGACAGGACGGACAGGGTTGTGTAGTCGCCTCAATCATACCAGGGCGTAGGCGCTGGCGGATCATCTCTAACAGACCAAATCCTGAGATGCGGCCCACTTGAATACGCGCACGATCCGTTTTCAGTTTGTCCTTTAAACGTTTCTCAACGGCATTATTATTGCGACGTTCATCCATATCGATAAAGTCGATCAC
>CAXABH010000286.1:0-3300 GCA_963966925.1 uncultured Rhodobacterales bacterium | reverse complement strand
TCGGCATTGATGGCATTGGGTGGACTAATCTCGTTAAGCGATCGCCGCTTTCGTGTTGCAGCAGGTGCGCGTAAACAAAAACCAGTGGACGGGGTGCCGGCAGAATGAAACGCATCTTTCTGATCTTATCATTGCTTATCGCGTTCCCTGTTTATGCAGTGCAGCCAGATGAAATTTTGGACGATCCAGTGCTAGAAAAACGTGCGCGCGAATTATCCAAAGGGTTGCGGTGCCTTGTGTGCCAAAACGAAAGCATTGATGACAGTGACGCCGCCCTAGCAAGGGATTTACGCATTTTGGTGCGTGACCGTCTGGTCGCGGGTGACAGCGATGAAGAGGTGTTGGATTTCGTTGTCGACCGATATGGCGAATTCGCGCTGTTGCAGCCAAAATTCGGAGGTAGCAATCTGATTCTATGGATTGCTGGGCCATTGGGTTTGATTTTTGCGCTGTTCATCGGTTTGAATATGGTGCGACGATCCTCTGGAACTTCTGTCACAAAAGAAGAGCTGAGCGCGGACGAGGCGGATCGCCTGAACGAAATCCTTAATCGTGACTGACGCAAGGTTTGGCTTGCACGTTGCGTGTATTATTGACCCACTAGCGCTAAGAAATATGTGAGATAAATCATGCACTATGACACCATCAAATTAGAGATTAACGACGATATCGCCGTAATCGCATTAAATCGCCCCCATGTTATGAACGCGCTAAACACGCAAATGCGCGCTGAGATCACCCAAGCCGTGACACAATCAGGCAAAGATGCGCGTGTTGTTGTTTTAACAGGTGAAGGCAAGGCGTTCTGTTCAGGTCAGGATCTGGGGGATCGTCAATCCGTTGCGAATTTGGATCTGGAACGTACGCTGCGCGACGAATATGAACCTATGTTGCATGCGATCATCAATTGCCCCGTTCCAACAATTACGGCATTAAATGGACCCGCGGCAGGGGCAGGCGCAAATCTGGCACTGGCGGCGGATGTCGTGATTGGCACTAAATCCAGTTATTTGATGCAAGCGTTTTCTAAAATAGGTCTGATGCCTGATGCCGGCGGCAGTTATATCCTACCCCGCGCAATGGGTATGGCCAAAGCCATGGGCGCATCCCTGTTTGCAGAAAAAATAATGGCAGAGGATGCAGCAAATTCAGGAATGATCTGGGAAGCGGTTGAGGATGATCAGTTTGAGGCCACATGGCGCGGACGTGCTGCGCATTTGGCTGCTGGGCCGACGGTCACATATGGACATATCAAATCCGCACTGCGTCAAAGCTGGGACAATTCTCTGGGTGATCAATTAGCACTTGAGGCGAAGTTGCAAAAAGCCTGCGGGGATACGCATGATTTCAAAGAAGGCGTTTTGGCCTTTTTGGACAAACGCGCCCCAAAATTTGAAGGTCGTTGAACGGCCAATCTATACGAAATAAAAAAGCGCTGACAAAAATTAGCGCTTTTTTTGATTGTTACATTCAGGATCGTTATCGGTTTTCAATATCCGTGTAATCACGTGTCGTATCACCCAAATACAACTGACGTGGACGGCCGATTTTCATTTGTGGATCGCCAATCATTTCTTTCCACTGTGAAATCCAGCCAACTGTACGCGATAGCGCAAAGATTGGTGTGAACATGGATGTTGGGAAACCAATCGCTTCAAGGATAATGCCTGAATAAAAATCAACATTCGGGAACAGTTTCTTTGAGATGAAGTATTCATCATTCAATGCCACTTGTTCCAACTCTTTGGCCACTTGTAACAATGGATTGTCTTCAACACCCAAAAGTTCCAGAACCTCATCCGCTGATTTTTTCAAAACAGTCGCACGTGGGTCGGTATTTTTGTAGACGCGGTGACCAAAGCCCATCAAACGGAACGGATCATTTTTGTCTTTTGCGCGTGCAATAAATTCTGGAATGCGATCGACTGTTCCAATTTCACGCAACATTTCCAAACATGCTTGGTTCGCACCGCCATGCGCAGGCCCCCAAAGACACGCAATACCAGCCGCGATGCAGGCAAATGGGTTCGCCCCAGAAGAAGACGCCAAGCGCACCGTTGATGTTGACGCGTTTTGTTCGTGATCTGCATGCAATGTGAAAATACGGTCCATCGCACGGGCCACGATTGGGTTCACGCGATATTCCTCTGCAGGAACCGAGAAACACATATGCAAAAAGTTTGACGCATAATCCAAATCATTGCGCGGATAAACAAATGGCTGACCGACTGAATATTTATAGGCCATCGCTGCAATCGTTGGTAATTTTGCAATCAAACGGATTGCTGCAACTTCACGTTGCCATTCGTCACTGACATCGGTTGAATCATGATAAAACGCTGACATCGCACCAACAACACCAACCAATGTTGCCATTGGGTGTGCATCACGGCGGAACCCGCGGAAGAAATAGTGCATTTGTTCATGCACCATTGTGTGGTTAGTCACACGTGTTTCAAAATCTTCTAATTGGGCGGCTGTCGGTAATTCACCATATAGTAGTAAATAGCAAACTTCTAAGTAGTGTGATTTTTCAGCCAATTGATCGATTGGGTATCCACGATGCAACAACTCACCTTTTCCACCATCGATATATGTAATGGTGCTGTCACAGCTGGCTGTTGATGTGAAACCAGGGTCATAGGTGAATACACCTGCCTCTGCATAAAGCTTACGGATGTCTAAAACATCCGGACCCGCAGTTGGCGAGTGTATTGGTAACTCAAATGATTTTCCATCTAAGTTTAAAGTCGCCTTTCTGGTTGAGTCAGCCATGTAGTTCCCTTTCATATTTGCGCCCTTAAATGGTACGAGGCGCTGGTTCATCAGGCTTAATGTTTAGAACGACGGTTAGTAGGCTAACTTTAGTCGTGGCAAACTGCCTGAGCGTCGATAATGCGTGCGATGCTTTCATCGCGTTCCAATACCAACATCATATCAATGACACTTGGCGTGACAGATTTTCCTGCCAACGCAGCGCGAAGCGGTCCTGCAACTTTGCCAAACCCAACTTCATGCGTTTCAGCCACTTGGTTAACAAGCGCTTCAAGTGCGTCTCGGGACCAAGTAACATTGTGCAGCTGCGGCGTCAATGTTTTGAGTATACTGTGGGATACTGAATTAAGTTGTTTTTGCGCTTTTTCTTCAATATCTAACGGACGTTGTACCAAAATAAAATGCGCTTTATCAATAAGTTCACCGAATGTTTTTGCGCGATCTTTCACACAGTAAAGTGCACGTCCTAATCCCGCGACCATTTCATCCATAAGGGGTGTCATACCAGATTTTTCACGATAAGCG
>CAXABH010000285.1:0-3309 GCA_963966925.1 uncultured Rhodobacterales bacterium | reverse complement strand
CTGTCACCTGACATGTTGCCGTTGCAGGTTTTACAATCACAGGCATCCCAGCCAGCAGCGCAGGCGCCATTTTTTCCAACATTCCCCATACTGGAAAATTGAACGCATTGATGTGCACCGCGACACCCAATTTCGGGGTGCAAATATGCTGCCCTATAAATTGCCCACCACGCGACAATTGTTCAACCTGACCATCGACATAAACATGCGCGTTTGGCATTTCCCGCCGCCCCTTTGAGGCGATCACCAACATCGTGCCAATCCCCCCATCCACATCGATCATGTGGTCCTTAAGCGTGGCGCCCGTTGCATAGGATGCCTCATAAAGCGCATCTTTTTGTTCTGACAGATTAAGCGCCAAGGCCTTTAACATTTTAGCGCGTTCATGAAATGTCATGGCGCGCAATGCAGGGCCACCCACCGATTTGGCATATTCTATCATCCCCGCACGATCAAAAACCAGCGATCCCGCCACCCCGATCTGAGTTCCATCAACCGCATCGAAAACACCGCGTGCGCTGCTGTCGGGGCCAACCCAATTCCCGCAAACGAAACTTTGGATATCACGCATTTTGGAACTCCTCTGGTGTGTTCGTTTAATAATTGACCACTTGGTCGGCTTATGCAACGATCAATCTAAATTTGACGAATGGAGCCTCATTCAATGAGCGAGACAATCCAATGCATCGACCATGATGGGTGGTTTGAAATAACGCTAAACCGTCCCGATCGGCTGAACAGTTTTAATGAAGACATGCACCTTGCTTTACGTGACTGTTTGAACAAGGCGCGGGACACCGCCACACGCGCAGTCCTGTTGACGGGTGCAGGCCGTGGGTTTTGTGCAGGTCAGGATTTGGGCGATCGTGATCCTGCCAAAATGACAACACCACCTGATTTGGGCGCAACCGTGCGCACATTTTATGCGCCATTGGTCAAACAAATCCGCGCACTCCCCTGCCCTGTTGTGTGTGCAGTAAATGGCGTTGCAGCAGGGGCTGGGGCAAACCTTGCCTTAGCGTGCGACATCGTTTTGGCGGCCAAAAGTGCCAAGTTCATTCAATCCTTTGCCAAGGTCGGATTAATCCCCGACACAGGGGGCAGTTGGCATCTGCCACACCTGATTGGCGAAGCGCGCGCCAAAGGGTTGGCCATGACCGCAGAGCCCCTAAGCGCCGATAAAGCAGAGAGCTGGGGAATGATTTGGAAATCGGTCGAGGATGCAGATCTGATGCAAGTTGCCCGTGACATGACAGCAGGATTTGCCAAGGGGCCGACACTGGGCCTTGCCCTGACGAAAGAGGCGATCCAAACATCCTGGGATAGCGATCTGTTTAGCCACATCGACAAAGAGGCAGATTATATGAAACGCTGTGGCCAAAGCGCGGATTACGCAGAAGGTGTCAGCGCATTTTTGCAAAAGCGCGCGCCCGAGTTCAAAGGACACTGAGCATGACACCAAAAGAACGCGCCGAAAAATCCGCCGCAGCCATGTGGGACAATGACAAAGCGTCCAAATGGGTTGGCATGACAATGACCGATGTAGATGAAGGTGTCGCAACCCTAGAATTATGCGTTCAGGCCCATCATTGCAACGGTCATGGCATGTGCCACGGTGGCGTCATTTTCACGCTTGCCGACAGCGCTTTTGCCTTTGCCTGCAACAGCCGCAATCAGGCGACCGTCGCACAGCATAACACCATCAGCTATATTGCGCCGGGTCAACTGGGTGACACGCTGACAGCGCATGCACGCGAAGTGTCGCTGAGCGGGCGCAGTGGTATCTATGATGTCACGATCACCAATCAACACAACACAACACTTGCTGAATTTCGCGGAAATAGTCGCGCGATCAAAGGTCAGTTGTTTCAAGAATAAGCACAGGGATCATAACATATGAAGGATTTAACACCAGCCAAGTCAGACCTAGACCCAATCGAAATTGCATCGATCGATGAAATTCGTGCGGTGCAATTGGACCGATTAAAATGGTCTCTACGACACGCCTATGACAACGTTGCAATGTACCGCGAACGTTTTGATGCGGCGGGGGTGCATCCGAATGATGTGAATGATCTATCTGATCTGGCGAAATTCCCGTTCACCTATAAAAATGACCTGCGTGATCATTATCCCTTTGGCATGTTTGCGGTTCCCGAGGAAAAAATCATTCGTGTGCATGCATCCTCTGGAACAACTGGCAAACCCACCGTGGTTGGGTATACGCAACATGACATTGATGTCTGGGCCGATTTGGTGGCCCGATCGCTGCGGGCCTCTGGTGTTCGGGCGGGTGACTTGGTGCATTGTGCATATGGGTATGGGTTGTTCACCGGCGGCCTTGGGGCGCATTATGGCATCGAACGTTTGGGCGCGCGTGTCGTACCCATGGGGGGCGGACAAACGGAAAAGCAAATCACCCTGATCCAAGATTTCAAACCCAAAGCGATCATGGTGACGCCATCGTACATGTTGAACATTCTTGAGGCCTATCGCGCTGCGGGTTTGGACCCGCGGGCATCATCACTACAGGTAGGGATATTTGGCGCAGAACCTTGGACAAATGCCATGCGCGAAGAAATCGAACAGGCCTTTGATATGCATGCGGTTGATATCTATGGGCTGTCCGAGGTGATGGGCCCCGGCGTTGCCAATGAATGTGTAGAAACCAAAGATGGCCTGCACCTGTGGGAGGATCATTTTTACCCAGAAATCATCGATCCTGAAACAGGTGACGTGTTGCCAGATGGGTCCGAAGGGGAATTGGTGTTCACCTCCTTAACCAAAGAGGGCATGCCGATGATCCGCTATCGCACCCGTGATCTGACACGTCTCCTGCCAGGCACCGCGCGCAGCATGCGACGGATTGAAAAAATCACGGGGCGTTCGGACGATATGATCATTCTGCGCGGTGTGAATGTATTCCCCACACAGATCGAAGAACAGGTCATGGCCACCCCCGGTTTGGCCCCCTATTACCAAATCGAATTGACCAAAGAGGGGCGTATGGATGCCATGCATGTTCACGTCGAGGCCCTGCCTGACACCGCAACCGAGGCTGAGCGTGCCCAGGCTGCATCAACACTGAACACGCGGATCAAAGACATAGTGGGTGTTTCAACCAAGATTTCTGTGGGTGATCCAGGTACGGTTGAACGATCACAGGGCAAAGCCCGCCGCGTTGTGGACAATCGCTAATATTATGGTACGCACGATCGCCAAAGATTATGACGCCAAACGCGACAAAATCCTGATTGCGGCGGCACGGGTGTTTGCCCAACGCGGCGTGGCGGGCGCGTCAATGGCAGA